>JABUEW010000096.1 GCA_013314855.1 Bacillota bacterium
TTTGTACAGCGAAATCCGAAGCCCTGCCCGGTGCTTGACATAACCGAAGCCGGGAACCCGGACCCAAAAAAAGCAGCACCGGGGGCAGACATAAGGACGGATATTCCCCTGTACAGGGTTTATAAAAAGGGAGAACTTGTAGACGAACCTACGGATATTCTGAGCTACTGGAGGGAAGATTTGGTTGCGTTTTTGCTGGGCTGCAGTTTCACCTTCGAGAAAGGGCTTCAAAAAGCAGGCATCCCTGTACGGCATATAGAGGAAGGGTGTAACGTTCCCATGTACATAACCAATATTGAATGCATGAAAGGCGGGATATTCCAGGGACCCATGGTAGTAAGCATGAGACCCATTCCAGGGAGATTAATCCCCGAAGCCGTTAGGTGTACTTCCAGGTATCCTGCAGTTCACGGAACTCCTGTTCACGTAGGAGCCCCAGAGGAAATTGGGATTAAAGATATAGACAAGCCCGATTTCGGGGACAGGGTAACAATAAAAAAAGGTGAGATACCGGTTTTCTGGGCCTGCGGGGTTACTCCCCAGGCTGTTGCAATGAAGGTTAAACCTGAACTGATGATTACCCATTCTCCGGGACATATGTTCATAACAGACATCAGGGAAGAGGAACTTGAAATTTAGCCTAACAAGCAACCTTATTTTGGCGCAATAAGACATAGAATCTTTACCTCCACCCTTTGGCTGTACAGGAAAAATGGGGAGATGCCAGGGAACTCCCAAATTCTAGGCTGGATACAATACTTTCAATAGGCATGGGAGGTATCATTTCAGCAGCAATAATTATTACGGCAGCTGCCGCTTTCCACGGTACAGGTTTCAAACCTGCGAATGCCGGAGAAATGCCAGTTCAGCTGGAACCATTGCTGGGTTCATGGGCTAAATGGTTCTTTGCAATAGGATTGTTATCGGCGGGTTTCTTATCGGCTATTACTGCTCCCCTATTATTGAATATTAAAACCAATTATTAGATAATGGATATGGAGGAGCAAAATTTGGAAATATACGTTGTGCATGTTATTTATGTATTAATTAAAATGGAGGTGTTGCAGGTGGCAAGGGTAGACATCAACAGCGATCTGGGAGAAAGTTTTGGCAGCTACAAAATAGGGAACGATGAAGAAGTTTTGAAGTATGTCACTTCAGCCAATATTGCATGCGGGTTTCACGCAGGCGACCCCCTTGTAATGGAAAAGACGGTAAAAACGGCCTTGGAGAACGGTGTTGCTGTAGGGGCGCATCCCGGCTTTCCGGACCTTATGGGGTTCGGTAGGCGCAATATGAGCGTGACCCCGGAAGAAGCAAGAGCTTATATAATTTACCAGGTAGGTGCCCTGAACGGCTTTATAAAAGCTTGTGGCGGGAAAATGCAGCATGTAAAACCCCACGGCGCACTTTACAACATGACAGCCAAGGATTACAGGCTGGCAAGGGCAATAGCCGAGGGCGTTTATTCGGTTGACAGCGAACTTATACTGATGGGTCTGGCAGGGTCCCAGCTGATAAAGGCAGGGCAGGATGTAGGCCTGGCTACTGCAAGCGAAGTTTTTGCAGATAGGGCCTACACAAGCGAGGGAGCCCTGGTTCCAAGGGGCACGCCGGGCGCAGTAATACACGATAGTGAGCTTGTAATTAAAAGGGTACTTAGGATGGTATCTGAAGGAAGAGTACAGTCTTTGGATGGTAATGACATTGAGATTAAGGCAGATACCATATGCATACATGGCGATAACAAGGAAGCTGTAGTGTTTGCCGCAAGCATAAGGGATGCTCTTTTGAAGGCAGGGGTAGAACTCAAGTCATTGAATCAGAGGTGATGGCTTATGTGCCAAAATGCAAGATATTTTCCTGCAGGCGATAGCGCCCTGATTATGGAACTGGGAAACGAGATTAGCCCGGCTATTAACAGCAGGATAAGGGAAATAGCATATATGCTGGAAAATGAAAATATTAAAGGCATCGTAGAAACGGTGCCAACCTACCGTTCAATAATGGTGGTATATGACCCCATGCTGCTGGATTACAGCAGCTTGATAGAAAGGTTGAAATACCTGGAAAGTCAGAGGGGGAAAACAGACATACCCCCTGCAATGGTAACAGAGATACCGACCGTTTATGGTGGAGAATACGGGCCGGATATTGAGTTTGTTGCTTCGCATAATGGTGTGACTGTGGAGGACGTTGTACAAATACACTGCAGTACAAACTACTTGATATACATGTTGGGTTTTACACCGGGTTTTCCCTACCTTGGAGGCATGTCAGAGAGGATAGCTGCCCCCAGGCTTGAAGTTCCCAGGGAAAGGATTACTGCAGGAAGCGTCGGCATAGCGGGAAAGCAGACCGGTATATATCCGATTAACAGTCCGGGAGGTTGGAGGATTATTGGCCGGACACCCCTAAAGCTTTTTGACCCCGGAAGAAAAGAACCTGTTTTGCTGAAGGCGGGCAACTACATAAGGTTTGTACCGGTTGAGGTTGAAGAATTCAAGCGAATTGAGGCGGAAGTTGAAGAAAGTAGATACTGCGCCAGGACTTATCCGCTGGAAGAAGGTGAGGACGATGACTTTTAAAATGGTTGTAGAAAATCCCGGGTTTCTCACAACAGTACAGGATTTGGGGCGTTATGGGTACCAGCAATTCGGGATGCCAGTGGCAGGGGCCATGGATGATTATGCCCTGCAGGCAGCTAATCTGCTGGTAGGCAATCCAAGGGGTGAAGCAGGGCTGGAGATCACATACTCCGGTTTTTCCACAAGGTTTGAGGGGAGAGGCAGGGTAGCCGTAACGGGAGCAGACCTTGGAGCAAAGCTGAATGGAAGGCCACTGGAGCCCTGGCAGTCGGTGGTAGTGGAAGACGGTGATATGATAGTTTTTACTGCTGTCAAAAAAGGATGCCGGGCCTATATGGCTCTTGAAGGCGGTGTAAGCGTACCCGAAGTTATGGGCAGCAAATCTACTTATATAAAGGCTGAAATCGGCGGGTACAACGGAAGGAAACTCGTAAAAGGGGATGTTTTGGAAAGCGGAGATAAGGGACATATTAACTTTGAAGGGAGCATCAGGGTACCTGACGAATTCCTGCCGCAGTACAGCGGTGATGTTAATGTAAGGCTTGTCATGGGTCCGCAAGACGACTGCTTTCCGCCGGAAGAAATCGAGAAGTTTTTAAACTCCAAATATGCTGTTACCAACCAGTGCGACAGGATGGGCTACAGGCTGGAAGGTCCAGCAATAAAGCACTCATCCGGTCCGGATATTATCTCGGATGGCATAGCGCTAGGTGCAATACAGGTACCGGGACACGGCCGACCGATAATAATGATGCGAGACCGCCAGACTACAGGAGGATATACAAAAATAGCCAATGTAATATCTGTAGATATCCCATTGCTTGCCCAGTTAAAACCCGGGGACAGGGTTTCCTTTACAAGGGTTAGCGTAGAAGAGGCACAAGCCCTTTTCAGGGAAAGGGAAGAACTCTTAAAAAGGCTTGAGGATTATCTAAGGAGTAAGGACAAATTTTTTAATTACTGTGTTAAGATTAGGGATAGAGAATTCAGGATAAGCGTGCAAAGGTTATTATGAAAAGCCGGGTGTCTTCCCGGCTTAGCTAAATTCAACTTATTTTGGTTGTTTTTGTTCGTCCGGATTATTTTTGTTTCCGTTTTGGTTACACTCATACAGTATGGAGAAAGAATATTATTACCTTTAACAGTGCCTTACGAGCCAAGAGTTATGGATATCGCTGCCAGAATCCCGAGTGTCAATACAATTTTGTTGAGAAAAAAATCAAAGAGGCAAGCCGGGATGGACAGAAGGAACTACCTCCGGAACTTGAAGTAATAGACGGATATACACAATGCCATGCGGGCTGTATTGCTGGAAGAATGAAACAAAGTTAGTTGATATTTTTACTGGTGATGATACTTGGAGTATAGCTTATGATTCAGAATCAAAGTTTGTTGAATCAGGATTAGGGAGAGTTACTTTACACGAAAAAAAGATTTTAGTCACGGAAGATTTAACATAATCGAATATTATCCACCATCTATGATTATTTTGATGGCTTTTGTTCGCATATACTTGATATTTTAGTAATATTTTTATATAATACTTGAGCAGCTAACAAATTTTTTTATGGTGGAGGAAAATTGATGAGTAAAAAGAGCAGCAATTCTGATTTGAAGGATAAAATTTATGAAGACTTAAAAGAAGGGATAATAAGCCTGCGTTATAAACCCGGAGAAATATTGTCTGAAGACCACTTGAAAGAGGAGTACGGGGTGAGCAGAACACCCATTAGGGAAGCCTTGATAAAACTACAGTCTGAAAACCTAGTAAACATTATACCAAGAGGCATCACCTGTGTCTCTCAAATCGATATCAACAGCTTTAAAGAGGTATTGGAAGTTAAAACATACTTACTTGATATAGTCATTTGCATATCCATAGAAAAAATGAATGAAGAACTGAAGCAAAAGCTTAGAGAATTGGTAAGCAACAAAGAAATATATATGAAGGTCACTGATATTCCCGGCCTTATGCGGATTAACGACAGGTATAATAAGGTTTTAGTGGATTCCTGTATGAATAACGAGCTTAGGGAGATAATGACAAATATTAATTCGAAGACTTTGAGGTACTTCAATTACTTCTTACACCAGGTAAATGACCAGACAATCGAAAAATTCAAATTGTTAACATATAATATACATTTGAAGATTTATCAGTGTATTGAAGAAAAAGCCATAGATAAGGTGAAAGACATTCTGGAAGACCACTATCACAAGACCCTTTCGATTATCAGGGAATCTATTATTTAACCTTGCTTCAGTAAAAAAATCATGTTTAAAAACAGGTTTTGCGTTTTTGTCTTAAGGTGTGGAGTGTTAGACTCATGTTGAACCTAAAATTTATACAGGAGGGGGTCAACATGAGAGACAATAAGAAGGCAGAAGCGATCGCAGCACAGCGGGTACAACTGATTTCACCATTACTGGAAGAGGGACTCGATCCTGCTAAAGCGAAGCAGATCAAGGCCCGTATTTGCGATCAATCCGGAGTGTCGGAACGAACTCTACCAAGGTACCTGGCACAATATCAGGCAGATGGATTTGAGGGATTAAAACCAAAAGGCAGAGGGCAAGCCAGAACGGAGGATGCTATTCCATCCAATGTGCTGGAACAAGCTATTCTACTGAGGCGTGAGGTCCCCGGACGCAGTGTGGCAAAAATAATCCAGATCCTTGAATGGGAAGGGTTGGTGGCACCGGGACAAATTAACTTTGACATTGATTCAAAGGATTATGCGATACTTATATTATCTGGCCAGACGCCTTTTATTACTCAATTAAGCAGGCAGCCCCACGAGGCACTCAGGCAGCGTATAACAGTTAATTACTGTTTGAAGGGACTTACTAAGGATGAAACCAGGGAGTATGTTCTATCCCGGCTTAAGATTGCGGGGTGTCATGAACCTATATTTACTGACAGTGCTCTAGAGCTTATGTATTCCAGTACCAATGGCTGTATTAGGCCTCTTAATTCCCTGGCGAGGGTGTGCCTGATATTGGATGCAAATGAAAAATTAAGGTCTATTGATACGGAAGTGGTATTCCAGGCACAGACAGAGCTTAATATTACTGCTTGATTTTTGGACGTGTCTTCTCTTTTTCCAGGGGAGAAGGCCTTTTTTCTTGCCTGTAAGGGTAGTGTAATGTGACTTTTTTATCTAATTTTCAAGGTGCAGATTGTTTAATCTGACGCATTATGCAAATTATTACCCATTTCTGGGTGTAAATAATTTGACTTTTATGGGGTGAAATATTTTGCTGTGTAACACTTAAAAACCTCTACAGCATCCCTGGTAGTCATCCTACCCTCAATTAAGGATTTGATGACATAAAGTCTTGTTAATTCTTTTTTGGTTATTAGATATCGTACCTTCTCCATAGTGATATTTTCACAGATTAATTAGTTTTTAGGGTGACATTTTCGCAAGTCATTGACAAATTTTCATTATTGACAAATTTTTTAAAATATAGTTGACATTCTATTATCATTGGAATAAAATTTTAATAAAATAATAATAAAATATAAATTAAATATTTAATATTATTTACATATATATCACAAAAATATCATCAGTATCACATTCTATTTCTGCATTACGTATAACTTTAATGCATTGAAGAACAGAAATATATTTTTAACAAAAGCTTTTCTACCTGATTATGGTTCAATTACCAATTGGGCAGAAAAACTTTTGTTTAAAGTGTTTTACAGAAATTGATAAAGGGAGCAGTGAGAGATGAAAAGATTTGACCTTCTGATTAAGAATGTAAAGGTAATAGACGGTACGGGTAATCCGTGGTACAAATCGGATGTAGGTATTGCAGATGGAAAGATTGATTATATAGGCAGCATAAAAGATGCAGAAGCTGCTACGGTAATTGACGGTCAGGACTTCGTGCTGTCGCCGGGGTTTATTGACGAGCATGCCCATTCGGATTTATATATGTTCAATGACAGCTCAATATATCCCAAAATAGCGCAGGGTATAACAACTGACGTTTCAGGCAACTGCGGAATTTCCTGTGCTCCTGTATCGAATGAGCATTTCGAATATTTAAAGAAGTATATGTCAGGTCTGGGGGCAGGTATTAACCCGCCGGAAAACTGGAAAGATTTCACCACATTTGAAAATTACCTTAATGAAATTAATAAGTTAAAGCTCGGACCAAACGTAGCCTTTTACGTAGGTCAGGGGACTATACGTATAGCTGTTATGGGTTTTGAAAACCGCAGGGCAACAAAAGAAGAGATGCGGAGGATGAAGGATCTAGTAAGGGAAGCCATGGAAAGCGGTGCTGTCGGCATGTCCACAGGGCTTATATATCCCCCCGGTGTATACACCCCGAAGGATGAACTGGTTGAGCTCTGCAAAGTTGTGGCTGAGTACGGAGGGGTTTATGCAAGCCACATAAGGAATGAGTCCTACGATGTGTTGAATGCGGTTTCCGAGGCTATTGACATAGGGAGACAGGCAGGAACACCGGTAATAATATCCCACCACAAGGTTGCAGGAAAGAGAAACTGGGGTAAGTCTGTAGAGACACTGGAACTGATTGACCGTGCAAACCGGGAAGGTATAGAGGTATCCCTAGACCAGTACCCCTATAAAGCCGGGTCTTCCGGCCTGAATGCGACAATACCTCCGGAATTCCATGAAGGTGGAACCGAAAAGCTGGTTGAAAGACTTAAAGATACAGATATCCGTACCAAGATTAAGGATATAATATTGGACCCTGAGAGGCAGTGGGAAAATATGGTTCTTAACTGCGGGTTTGACGGTATACTGGTGCTTACTGCAAAGGGAGCCCCCGATGCCGAGGGTAAGACAGTACTGGAATATGCAGAGAATGAAGGTATGGATGTATTCGACGCGTTGTTCGACATACTGGTAGCAACGGAAGGGTCGGCTTCCGCAGCGTATTTCATGATGGATGACAGCGATATTGAGTGGATTATGCAGCATCCTTATACTATGGTAGGTACCGACGGTAACCTTATTGTTTCCGGCGTAAGCCGTCATCCGCGTTGTATAGGCACATTTCCCAAGGTGCTGGGAAGGTATGTGAGGGAAAAGAAAGTATTAAGGCTTGAAGAGGCCATAAGGAAGATGACCTCTCTCCCGTCTCTAAAAGCAGGATTGAAGACAAAGGGGCTGGTCAAAGAGGGGTTTGATGCAGACCTGGTTATATTCAATCCCGACACGGTAATTGATAGGGCCGATTATGTGAAGCCATATTTAAAAAACCAGGGCATGGAGTATGTAATTGTTAATGGTAAAATCGCTGTTCGATGCAATAAGTATACGGGCGCTGTTTCTGGTAAGGTTATCAGAGTTTCAAGGTAAAAGGCGTCCTTGCTGTTAAAACATCCGGATGTTTTTCTATAGCGCAGGCCAGTATATTGGGCTATATAGATTATCTTCATTAATAAAGGAGGGCCGGTGATGGGTGAAAAGCTGGATATTATCATAAAAAACGGCAGTATAGTAGATGGTACGGGTAAAGACATGTACAAGGACGATATAGGTATCAAAGACGGGAAAATAGTCAAAATCGGAAAACTGGATGATTGCAGTGCTGAAAGAGCGATTGATGGTGAAGGTCTAATTGTGTCTCCCGGATTTATAGATATGCATTCCCATGGAGAGATGACCATTTTGATGTTCCCTAAAGCGGAGAGCAGTATTAAACAGGGGATTACCACAATGGTTGGGGGAAACTGCGGAATATCGCCTGCACCGCTGGAAGGTTACTGGCTCATGCAGTTCTGGGAGTTCGATTTCTGGGATGAAATCCAGCCCTATATTTTCTATCAGGATGCAATACAGCCGGCGGAAAAGGCTAAAGAGGTAATTAAGAAAAAGTTCGGTGTTGACATCAAATGGAGTACCTTTAAAGAGTTTCTGGACTGTGTAGATGAGAGGGGTGCATCCATTAACTTTGTCCCACTTGTTGGACATGGTCAAATAAGGGCCCAGGTGATGGGTATGGACAGCAGCAGGCAGGCAACCGACGAAGAGATAGAAAAAATGGCGAAGTATATACGAGAGGCTATGGAAAGCGGTGCCTTCGGTATGTCTACCGGCCTTGACTATGCACCGGGTGCTTATGCCAATACGGAAGAGATTGTTAAACTTGCAAAGGTCGTCAAAGAATACGGCGGTATGTATGCAACTCACTGGAGGCGAACAGGGGTTAGGAAGGGCACACCCAAAAGGCCCAAGAAGATAAAAGGCATAGAAGAAGCCCTTGAGGTAGGCAAAAGGGCTAATATTAAGGTACAAATATCCCATCTTGCATCTGGCTATGAGATATACCCTGAGCCTGCAGCTGCTCTGGAAAGGGCATCGGCTCAGGCTACCCTGGATGTTATTGACCAGGCTGTAAAGGAAGGAGTAGATGTAGCTTTTGATGTTATACCCAATACAAGCGGGGGTATAGGGACTGCTGTGTATTTTATAACCTATTTCGCACCCTGGTTAAACCAGGCCGGATCTGTGGAGCAGTTTGCGAAGAATCTCCTTGCACAGGATTTAAGAGAACATATAAAAGAATTTATCATAAGCGGCAGATGGTATGCAATAAATCCAAAAGTTAGCCCCGACTGGGATAGAGAGATAATAATACTCGGCTCCAAGAACAAGGATTACGAAGGAAAGACCCTATCCCAGATTGCAGAGGATAAAAACAAGGACGCCCTTGACCTGTTCATCGATATAATAATCGAAGATCCCTTTATAAAAGGCAAAAGGGAATTCATGAACGAAGAGTGGGTTAAGGTATTCTTGAAACATCCCAGGTCCATGGTTTGCACTGACTCCTTTGCGTTTGATGATAAAGGTGTGTGGGGACTGGATACGGAAATTCCGTGCTTGCTACCGCATCCCAATACTTACTGCGCATTCCCGAGATATATCACAACCTATGGAGAGGGTAGGATAGAGGATACCATAAGAAGGATTACAGGGTTTCCTGCAGAATGGCTGGGCATCACCGATAGAGGAGTTATAAAAGAAGGTGCATGTGCGGACATAGTGATATTTGACCGAGAAGGCTTTAAGACCAATGAGAATTATGTTGAAACCAGGAATTATCCTGATGGAATAGATTATGTAATTGTAAACGGTAAGCTGGTGGTGGACAAGGGTACACACACCGGAGAACTGGCGGGTAAGGTAATAAGGATGAAGTAGATATCCCGGAAATTACATGTCTGCCGCATGTAATATCCTGACTGCATGAATAGAAAGAAAGGAGATATGCAGTATGGCGGAATTTGACATTCTGATTAAGAATGTAAAGGTAATAGACGGTACGGGTAATCCGTGGTACAAATCGGATGTAGGTATTGCAGATGGAAAGATTGATTATATAGGCAGCATAAAAGATGCAGAAGCTGCTACGGTAATTGACGGTCAGGACTTCGTGCTGTCGCCGGGGTTTATTGACGAGCATGCCCATTCGGATTTATATATGTTCAATGACAGCTCAATATATCCCAAAATAGCGCAGGGTATAACAACTGACGTTTCAGGCAACTGCGGAATTTCCTGTGCTCCTGTATCGAATGAGCATTTCGAATATTTAAAGAAGTATATGTCAGGTCTGGGGGCAGGTATTAACCCGCCGGAAAACTGGAAAGATTTCACCACATTTGAAAATTACCTTAATGAAATTAATAAGTTAAAGCTCGGACCAAACGTAGCCTTTTACGTAGGTCAGGGGACTATACGTATAGCTGTTATGGGTTTTGAAAACCGCAGGGCAACAAAAGAAGAGATGCGGAGGATGAAGGATCTAGTAAGGGAAGCCATGGAAAGCGGTGCTGTCGGCATGTCCACAGGGCTTATATATCCCCCCGGTGTATACACCCCGAAGGATGAACTGGTTGAGCTCTGCAAAGTTGTGGCTGAGTACGGAGGGGTTTATGCAAGCCACATAAGGAATGAGTCCTACGATGTGTTGAATGCGGTTTCCGAGGCTATTGACATAGGGAGACAGGCAGGAACACCGGTAATAATATCCCACCACAAGGTTGCAGGAAAGAGAAACTGGGGTAAGTCTGTAGAGACACTGGAACTGATTGACCGTGCAAACCGGGAAGGTATAGAGGTATCCCTAGACCAGTACCCCTATAAAGCCGGGTCTTCACTGCTCAGTGCGTCAATACCTCCTCAGTACCATGTAGGAGGTGTGCAAAAGCTGATTGAAAACCTGAAGGATAGAGAGAACTGGGAGAGCATCAAGAAAGATATTATGGATGACAGCAGCAAATGGGAGAATTTTGTACTACACTGCGGCATGGACAGTATATTAGTGCTATCAGCAAAGCAGACCCCCGAAGCTGAGGGTAAAAGCATAAAGGAATATGCGGATGAGAAAGGCGTTGATCCATTCGAAACCCTGTTTACCGTACTGGTTGAAAATGAGGGTGCTGCTCTTGCTGCATATTTTATGGCAGATGATGAAGATATTGAAAGGATTATGGGACACCCTTATACGATGATTGCTACCGATGGTATACTTGCCGGTCCTGGCGTAAAGGCGCATCCAAGGTGTACAGGTACATTCCCCAGGGTGCTGGGAAGGTATGTGAGGGAGAAGAAAGTATTAAGGCTTGAAGAGGCCATAAGGAAGATGACCTCTCTCCCGGCTCTAAAACTGGGGTTAAAGACCAAAGGATTGATAAAGGAAGGAATGGATGCAGACCTTGTTATATTCGACCCTAATACAATAATTGACAGGGCTGATTATTTGAACCACGATGGGACAAACCTGGGTATCAAATATGTAATTGTGAACGGAAGAGTAGCACTGAAGGACAACCAGTATACAGGTACTGCTGCGGGAAAGGTTGTCAGGGCTGATAGATAATGTATTTATAAATTTTACCTTATAAATACAGGTAAATAATCAAAAAAGGGGGGGCTTTATAGACGGCATAGGATATCTTAACACAAGATGATTGGTGGTTTATAAAGTAGTAAGAGGAGTTAAGAGTTAGGACAGCAATTGTTTATTATCATTCTTGGCTGTAATGCGAGCTAGTGGTAAATTTTCTAAAAAGGAGGCAGATTACATGTCAGAACATGATCAAGCAAAGGTAAAGGTACCAGAGATGACAATAAGGACAATAGTTCTTAGTATCATTTTATCAGGTATACTCGGGGTTTTAAACGTGTACAGCGGTGCCCTAACCGGTGTTTACTGGGGCGGTTCTGTAGTAGCAGCGGTACTGGGATATGCCATTCTTTCCATAGGGAAAAACAGGCCTACAATTTTGGAAGGTAACATAGTACAGACAATATCGTCTGCTGGTGGCGTGGCACCTGTCGGCATATTCAACGCATATGTGGCAGCTATGCTGCTGGGAATGGCTTTTGATTTCATGACAGCAGTAATAGTGCTTACCTTAGGTTCAGTTATGGGTGTACTATATGTGGTAGTATTCAGAAGAGCATTGATAGTTGAAGAACAACTGGCATTCCCTGCAGGTATAGCCTGCGCGGAAACTCTAAAAGTCTGTGACGAAAGCGGGGAAGAAGCCAGCAAAAGGGCAAAACTATTGGCTATCACTGCGGTTATAGCAGCAGTGGTTGTTCTTGTGAGAGACCAGCTGCATCTAATTCCGTTTTATATAGATTTTACAAAATACCTCCCCGAAGGTTTTGTATTCAATATAGCCATATACCCTCTGATGGTAGCCCTGGGATATATAATAGGAATACGCCCGGCCATCATGTTCTTCGTAGGTGGTGCGGTAATGTGGTGGGTAATAGGACCTGTAGGGTTCCATATGGGAGTATTTCCAAATCCACAGGTTGACCCGGGTCCCCTGAAAACTTGGGTAACTTCCCCCGCAGTGGGATTAATCCTGGGTGGTTCACTGATGCCCATGATACTCAAGTACAAGACATTCGTGCGTGCATTCAAGACACTTGCTAATATCAAAGCGGTTAAGGAAGAAAAAGATGTGCCTCTTAAGTATGTGCTGTGGGGAGGAGGTATTGTTGGTGCTCTCGCATGCATCTACTACTTTGTGGCTTTTGAGGTCCCGGTGGTTATTACCATTGCTTCCCTGGTGCTTATTTTCTTTGCCATCTTCGTACTAACAAGGTGTGTAGGAGAAACAGGTCTAAATCCGGGTACACTGATCGGATGGGCTACTCTAGGTATTATAGCTGCAATAGGATTGAAAGATCCTATTAAAATACTGCTAGTGGGAGCATTTATGATGACAGCATCAGGACTGGCAACAGACGTTATGCAGGACTTGAAAACTGGTTACCTTGTAGGAGCAACTCCCAGAACGCAAATAATAGGTCAGTTTATAGGGATACTTCCCGGTTTGCTGACAGGGGTTTTTGCAGCTTATGTAATTATAGGAGCACATGGTATTGGAAGCCCTCAGGCTCCATTCCCCATGGGTTTTGCATGGAAAGGAGTGGCTGAGTCTCTAGCAGGTGGAGGAAGCGTAATTGATTATGTTCCCTTGCTAATTGCAGCAGTGATAGGTGCCGTATCCACTTTCTTTGCACTTCCGACGTTAACTGCCGGAATAGCAATGTTCCTGCCTATAGGGGCTGCTGTGGCAATGCTTCTTGGCGGACTGGCCAGGTTATATGTGAGGAAAAAGTACGGAAGCGAAGCCGAAGAAAAGCACCTGTCAACAGCTTCCGGATTGATGGTTGGTGAAGGTTTTGCTGCAATGATAGTAAGTATAATAGTATTCATTAAAACTATGGGGGCTTAAATAGAGATACAAGGCGTGTAAACTAATACTGTGGCAGTAAAAAACTCATATCAGCGTTATTCAATAACGCTGATATGGGTTTAAACATGTTATCTCTAAGGAGGTTTACTACCGATATGAAAAAGATAGCACAAATTATTGAAAATGAAGTGAAGCTAATCGAAGGACAGGTGGGAGTGGGATTTAAAGATTTAAAAAGCGGTGAGGAATATTATTATAACGGAGATGAGAGAGTCCTTGCTGCCAGCACTTTTAAGGTGCCTGTACTGGTAGAATTTTATAATCAGGTTATCAGCGGAAAGCTGAATCTTGACAAGAGATATGAGGTCAAAGAGGAAGATATTACATTCGGTTCGGGCGTATTAAAGGAACTCAAACCAGGGATGGCGCTGACACTCAAGGATTATGCCACATTAATGATGATAATAAGTGATAATGTAGCCACAGATATCGTATTGAAAATTGTTGGCAAGGAAAATGTAAATAAAACAATAAAGTCTCTCGGCCTTAAAAATACCAGAGTAATGATGTCATGTAAAGAACTGTTGAACGATGCCATAGGCATTAAGCCAACAGATGATCAGGAGACTATAGCAGAGAAACTTACGAATTTGGAGTTTGACAAAAATGCTAAATGTTTTACCGATTATGAAGACAATGATGTAACTTCACCGGCCGATATGGTTAAGATATTTGATCTGATTTACAACAAGCGCATCCTTAATGAACAGGCATGTGATGAAATGCTGGATATAATGAAGAGATGCCAGACAAACTGGCGGATTCCCAGATATTTCCCCAAAAATGTAAAAGCAGCTCATAAAACCGGCTCCATAGCTGGAGTTGCAAATGATGCAGGTATAGTTTTCACCGAAAAAGGAGATTATATATTGGCCATTTATTCGAACGGACCAGAGGACGATTATGCAATCAATGTAAGGGGATTTGACTTTATAGCAACTCTCTCGAAAAAAATCTACGACTATTATGTCTCAAGGTAAATACTAGCTTAGATTTAAGAGAACCAATGTTGAGTAAATGCCGGGCTGGAATGTTGGTTCTCTTAAATCTTTCTTGTAAACGTCTGGTGGGTTGTGCGAAAGAGCACGTTTTACCTAAAAAATTTAGAGGGAGGGTTGATATATATAGGCACTTCATCAGTAAACAATGCAAAGTACAAAGAAGCCCAGGTTTCCATATCCGAACAGTTAGCATTTTTTATGCCGCTCATGATTTCAGAATTCTCTATTGTTATAATATATCCATTAATTAATGCAGGGCTGGCAAGATTACAGTCTCCGGAAATATATATATCAGCCTTTGAAGTTGCAAAGGGTGTTATGATATTTGTCCAAAGCCCGTTAACAATGGTAAGACAAACGGTCACAGTCATGATTGATGGTATTAAGAGCTATTATAAAGTAAGAAGATTTATTGTTACGGTTGTTGCATTATTATTTTTATTCTTTGTTTTTTTCGCATTCTCGGACCTGGCGAGTTGGGTATTTGAACATGTTATAGGCATAGAAGGCAAGACGCTGGACGCATCTGTGATTATCCTCAGAATAATGATCTTTGCTCCTGTTGCAGTATCAATAAGGGATTTTAACCAGGGCATATCCATACTGTTTAGGAAAACTTCCCTGATTACTGTTGCCACAGTGATGAGGATTGCCTCTATAACCATAATGATCCTAGTTATGGACAAACTAATACTGATACCGGCCGTTATAGCAGGGTTTATGCTGTTGAGCAGCGTATCTACAGAATGCATAACCATGTTCCTGGGGGTTAGAGTGGCTATTGGAAATATTTCTGAGAAAACAGAAATGTTTCGGACAGACTACGGAATTATTGACCGTAAGGAAATCACGGATAGGATAATACTTAGATTTTTTTGGCCTCTGGCAGTTACCTCCTTTATCAGAAACTTGGCGATACCTATAATTAACATGGGGCTGGCCAGGACAGACAGTCCTGAGATAGCTATCTCAGCGTATTCGGTGGCATGGGCCGTTGGAATGATATTTCTAAGCCCTACAATGGTGTTCCATCAAGTCCCATTAAATTTCATACGAAACAGCTGCAACAATAATCTTAAATCAGTGAGAATATTTGCGGCGTATCTGGGGATTATTCTATCTTCCTTTATTGCAATTATGTCTTTTACCGGTATAGGGTATTACGTTATTAGAAATATAATAGGGGCAACCGCAGAAATAAGTGTTATGTGCATAGATGTTCTTAGATTAATGACTGTGCTTCCTGTCATTATGATTGCGCGGGAATTTTACTGGGGCATATTGATGCGAAAACACATGACTCATTTTATCAGCAAAGGTAAAGTAATTAATCTGGTTGCTTTGACTTTAACCATAGCTGTAATGACATTTATAGAGCCTGTAAACCCGGCTGTTGTAGGGATTGTGGGCATGATTTCCAGTGAAGGGGGGGAGTTCCTTTATCTATATCGGATAGCCCGCAAATGCAAAGTGGCATGAGAAAGCGAGTGCAGAAGACCTGGGATATAAATACTGCTGTATGAACGAATACCCGATTGTTGACGTATTCAATCCGCGAATACGCTTTGCGCAATGGCATTGAGGTCCCTGGCGAAAAGATACATAAAGAATGTACCGCCGATAATAACCGGTGTGGATATCAGCACTTCCTTCCATGAGATCAGGTTAAAACCCCCCATCATCCAGAATACTATGTTTGCAAGTTTATGATCGCTGAGAAGCATCATAAATGAAATTATCGATGACAGAAAGGTGCTAACCGCGATTCCGGCGAGAAGCATGGTTACGGCAAAGGTCC
>JABUEW010000097.1 GCA_013314855.1 Bacillota bacterium
GCTTACCTGACATACAAAATTATTAATACTACTTGTTTCTTTCGAAAAGCATCAAAAATAAAAAGCCTGAAAAATGTCCATTAGAACAAACTATCTAAAAAAAAGCCTGAATTTTGTCCATTACGCCTAATTTTTATTATTATAGGCAGTTATCAGTGAAAGAGGATGAACAAAACCAAAATGGTAATTCGTATACGAAAATATAATTCGAAATATTTGTAAAAGTAAATAACAAAGTGCATTATACTGTTCAATAACCCCTATGAATATGAATGAAAATAGGCAATACAAAATAATTATATTTGAAAGAGAAAATACTTTCTATAAACTGTACCTGGAATAATTCCAAGCCTGGTTGCAATTCTTATTGGTTGCTTAAAAAATTTTACATATGGATAATAAGATTTATAATCCATAAAAGATTTAACAGGTGTATTCATAATGTTTATAAACTCATCATGTGTAAAATCGAGTTTTTTCAAGCAATATTCAATCATCTGCTGCCCTCCTGTGTAAGGATCAATTTGAAGCTTATTAATTGCGTCAGCTCTTGACATCTGACCTGAGCGTATTAATGCAGAGTAATGAAGCTTCCGTTTATCAATATTGAACTTACGCGGAAGAATATATGACTGAAAGAAGGCAGTATACGTAGATTCATGGTGTTTTCCTCCATAATCCTTCCAATCGAGTTCGGATTTTAATTTACTAAGAATCTCTTTTTCATCATATGGCAAATAATAAAGCAAACGAATTTGTCTTATTCCCTTAAAAAATGTGTAATACAGATAATCTGATAAATACATGACAGGAAAACTTTTGAGTGGCCGCCGACCAAACCTCTCATGAATATATTTCACATATTTTCCATCCATATAAGTCCATGTTAAAGGAGTCGTGCCTTCAGTTCGGAATGAGTGGCCATGGATTATATATTTAACACCATTCTTAGAGGCCTGTTGATATAATACAGAAAATATTACCCAATCAGTAGGAACTTCAGCATCAGAAGTAGATGATTTTAAAAAAGCTCTTTGCAGATCCTTAAACTCTTCCCAATTGGCGACATGAGTATACAAATCCACATTTAATTTAGTACAAGCGTTTTTAATATTTTGAACGGAAAGTTCTGTATTCCAACCATTATCAAAATGTACAGCCAGGGGTCTTAAACCGAGTTTGACCGCACTGTATAACGTGTAAGTGCTGTCACGGCCACCGCTAACACCAACAATACAATCATAGGGTTTATTTTTTCCATCTTTTTTGATTCGTTCTACTAATCTATTTAAATTTAAGGAGTTCAACTCTGGATTACCAAACTCCTTTTCCAACTCATCATGTATTTGACAAAAAGTACAAGTTCCAGAATCATCAAATGTAATCCCCTTAACAGTTTCATCCATTACACATCTGCTACAGACTTTTCCAGGTAGGTACCGATATTTTAAAATTTCCATAATTGTAATTATTTAAAATTATATTGTAAACCAGGATTATCCTGCATCATTTGCTTACTAATCGGGTAGTTCTCAATAAACCAGTTAAAAAAAGCATATACATTGATTTTTTCAGATAGCATTTTGTCTCTTCTTGAAATAAATAAAGACCTATAATCTCTACTTCGTAATAACGATTCAATTGTAGAAAATAACTGTGCGGGTTGATCACTATGAATACCGTATGTTAATTCATAATAATTCTGGAGCTCTTCGAGCACAGAAATTTTACCCACAAAGCTGTTAAATCTGATAGAAGGAGTGCCGAGCATGCAGGCTTCAACAACCATACTTTGACTGTCAGCTATAACAAGGGATGCATATGCCATCAGATGGTGAATATCTTTAAAATCAATGTTTAGGACATAATTATATAATTCTAGTGGGAGGGTAGATTCACTAGATATGTATACTCGACCATATTTTTCTAATATTGATATTAATTGTTTTAATACCTCAACAGAAATTCCCTTATGGTTCATCTCGATATCATGACCAGCAGATAGTCTGACTAAACGAATAAGAAAATATTTCTCATCGTTAATATATTTTTTCTTAATATTAACATTCGGATGAAAAACAGCAGGATGTAAATAAGTTAATTTCTGATAACCATTATATCCGATCCTTTTATACTCGTACTTATGAACATTGCAGATTGAGGGTGCAACAATACAATCCGCAAAAGGATAACTTAGTTTACAAAAAAGCTTATTGATGGAGTAGTCATCTTCGTTAAAAACTATAGTTTTAATATTTAACAAAAAACCAACGTGCGTAATACTATAATCAGTTCCAAACATAACATCGGGTTTAAATTTAAGCGCAAACTTAAATAAGACAAACCCTTGATGCAGAATATCAATCGCCCCTTTAAATAAAATACTAAGTTTAGAGTTACCAATACGTTTTTTTAGTAATAAAATGAATTCAACATTGTCACTTTCCATTAAGGACATAAGGATATCTTTGTCTCTAACAACAAAAATAGCATCATGTCCTCTTTGTTTTAAATTAAAATATACATTTTTAAATAAATGATATTGAGCAGGATGATTTACAGCAATTATATACCGCATTATTTTAATATTGGTTTAATTGACCTCTTAATATAAAGTTAATGTAATAAAGTAAATTTTTTAAGTACACAAGGAGATTTAAACTTTAAAAATAAAGAAATAATGACATCGAATCCAATTTAAATTTTAAATAAAGTAAACTTTATAATCCATTAAATAATTTATTAATTTCAATCTTTGAAGGATAATTTATTAAAATACCTCGCTTCGCACCGTAAAAAACAAAAAAGCTACCGGCAGCTAAAGCGGAAGCCCCAGCTTTATAAGCCTGGTACATATGATTTAAACTTCCAGCACCGCATGAAGCAATAACCGGAATATTCACATTTTGAGATACAATCTTAATTAAATCTAGATTGTACCCTTGCATTACACCGTCAAAAGGGATATAGTTTAATAATATTTCTCCGGCTCCATTGTCTTCAGCCCGTTTTGCGGCCATAATAGGGTCAAGTTTAACTTTCTTTGATCCAGAATTATAACATATATAATATTTTCCGAAAATATTTCGTTTTACATCAATAGAGACAACAACACTCTGATTCCCTAATTTTTTTGCAATTTGATAGACTTCATCTGGTTTTTTGATAAACAAAGTATTCAAAATAACCTTTTCAGCGCCAGCATTAATCAGATCAATAGCTTCCTGCACGCTAGAGATACCTCCGCCAACTCCAAAAGGCATATAGGCTTCGTCCCCAATTTGTTTAACAAATTGAGTTGAAATCGTGCGGTTTTCCATAGACGCAGTAATATCCAAAATTACAATCTCATCCACCTTAAATGAATTAAAAATATAGACAGCATTCATAGGATCACCTAAATAGATAGGTTTTGAATATTTAACTGTCTTTACCAAACCATTGCCTTTAACAAGGAGAACAGGGATGATGCGAGGCCTGAACATGGGAATGCTATAATTTGATAAAACTAGAAATTAATCTAAGTCCAATATCATGGCTTTTCTCGGGATGGAATTGGAAACCAATGATATTATCATGTTCAAAGGCAGAATGAAAGGTTATCCCATAATCAGTTTCATATAAAATGTCTTTTTTTTCCATACATTTCACATAATAAGAGTGTACAAAATAAACAGTATCAAACTCGTCAAAATTATCAAAAGTAGTATTTTGTTTCACTTTTTTGATGCTATTCCAGCCAATATGGGGAATTTTCAGGCTACCCTGAGGAAACCTATGGACAGTTGCATTAACTAACCCTAGTCCTGGTAAATTTCCTTCTTCACTATATTTAGTAAACAACTGCATTCCAAGACAAATTCCCAATATTGGAGTTTTTTGATAAAGGACAACATTCAGCAGCTCATCCCCAAATCCAAGTTGCTGAATATTCTTAATTCCCTGAGCAAAGTGACCAACACCAGGAAGAACCAGTTTATCATAGTATTTAATTTTCAACGGATTATCCTCTATATGAACAGTTACATTAAAATTATTAAAAGCTTTTTGGACTGACCTAATATTTCCCATACCATAATTGATAATACATATGTTCATGGCTTAAATTATTGATTTACAAATATATAATAGTTCACTTTTCTAATGAACAAGTTTTAATACATTATTATATACATTAATAATTTTATTAGCTATTGCAGAGTGATCCAGACCTAATTCAATTAATCTATTACGACCCATTGTAGAATAGTTACTTTGAGAGAACAGAATGGCTTTTTCCAAATTATTACGATAATCATCATTAGAAAAACCTGATATAAAATGACCTGGCTCATGATCAAATAACAGCTTGACATCTCCGACGTCAGTTGATACTATTGGCCTGTTGCAGGCCATAGCTTCCTTAATGACATTTGGAGATCCCTCAGATAAACTAGACAAAATAACAACATCAGAGGCATTAAACCACAGCGGAACATTATCATGAGGCACATTCTTTAACGTATGCAATACAGCATTCTTCACGTTTAATGAGGCAAAAGCAGAGGAAGCCAACAAGAAATTCTTTTCTTTTCTTTGGGGATCTGCTGCAAACAAGACATGAATTAAATTCGGATTCCATTCTAGTATTTTACAGCAGTCATTGCGGTTCCTGGGAAAGAAAACATCCATATTGACACCATTTGGAATAACATATACCATACAAAAGTTATTAAAATCATATATCATCTTGTCAGATTTCACAATTATAGCCCTCCATTTAAATAAAACGATAAATACCTTGACAAGAAATCTCGACAAATAACTATTATTAACATCAGAACCCATTAAAGAAACAATAAGTGGCCGTGCTCCTGCCAAACTGGCAACAAAGCCTGAAAAGGAATAATGCGCATGTATAATATCATAACTATTAGTTTGTAAATGTTTTCTAAGCTGCAAGACATTCCTTAAGTATCCCAGTATACCTTTTCCTTTAATTAAATAGTTATTGACTCTGCAATTATGCAATAATAAAGAATTTACTTGATTGCCTACGATAGGAGAAATACCCAATGATGAATTACCGCTTGAAACAAAAAGAATGTTGAAATTAGTGTTATACATCAGAAAAATTAGAAAAAGATTTATCAATATTTAATGACAAAAATGATTTTAATGGTGATAAATGCATTAAATAAAAATATGAAAATTTTACTAATTAGATAGTTAATAAAACAAGCCAAAGGATTACTTATTTGCTGTGAGCAATAAATTAATCACTGGTCTGTATTTACTGCCGGGTTTTACTGGGATATCTTCACAAATCTCATAAAATATCTTCATATCAGAACCTAGTCGGTTAAATAAATCTTTATTAAGAAAGTCAAGTTCCTCTTTTTTCGGATTATCACAAACTAGTTTTATAACAATTGAATTAGGGCTGTCTTGTAAAACCTGAAATTTACGAAGATTACGTTCCTTACCTATGCTCGAATCAAAAAACAAATGCCAAAAATACGCCCAATGAAGCAATTTACCATTAGCCCCGATGATATAATCACAAGTCCTTCCTAACAAAGAAGTAATTCTGGAAGATTTTCTGCCACATTGACAAGGCGCAGACTCCATAATAGCTTGATCACCATTATGATATCGGATAAATGGCATTGAATAATTATCCAAATCAGTAATTAATAACTCATTGTTTTCTATAGTTTCTAAAATAACATGTTCTTCAGTAACATGCATCCCACTGTGTGCACTACATTCATATGCAATTCCCCCAATTTCGCCACATCCGTACTGATCAAATGAATCAGCATTAAAAACCTCTTTAAAAAGAATTCGGTGTTGGTTCATCAGAGGTTCGGCAGTAGTTGAAATAGTAGTAATATCAAACGATAAACCCAATTTACGCAAATCTAATGCGAAATTATACAAAAATTGGGTATAACTCCGAATATATTTATAATTGTATGTTTGTAAACTATTTATAATATTCCGTACGTTCTCTTCACCATTATCATATATATTAAAAGAATGCTGATTTAATAAATAATTTATAATTTTCGTTTTTATAGTCCCAAGAAAGGAGTGATCTAAAACATGCCCCCCCATTAGGATTAACTTTGGCGAATTATAAGGAATTCCAATGAAATCCGTAAGAAATCTCATATAAGATGCCCATACAATAGTCCTTGTACGCAAATCATTTCTTTTTAGCAAAAGGTTTCCTGTTGTGCCACCAGTCATTGATTTATTTACGCCTGAGATATTATTTATATTTTTTGGAATAAAATCAAGATAATTTTCTTTAATTATTTCTTTCGTAACAATAGGGAAGACTTTAATGTCATTTATACTCCGAATATCATCAATTGATATACTGTTGCGTAACATATAATCCCGATAGAAAGGGACATTATTGTAACAATGTGATATTAGTTGCTTTAATTTTTCTAATTTCAACTGAGTAAAATGGGAATCATCATACCACTGGGATTCACGTAAGAAAGAATAATTTTCGGAAATTTTAAGTCCACTAAATATCTCAAATACATATGTCTTCATTTATGAAAAATTTTATTAGTAATCCTACGTTTTAAAGAAAAATATAATCGCTCAAGTTTAACATATAATGTTAAATCTGATCGTTTTATAAAAAAATATAATGGCAAAACATATTTTAAATGAATAAAATAGAAATACCAAATAATACTTATGCGCCTAAGCAAATAACTAAATATAAAATTATGAATATTATGCCAATATTTATAATGCGGTGTTTTACTGTAAAAAGATTTATTATTGAAATAATAGTTAATATCAAATTTATAATTATTTAATTGGGGAGAACAAGAAAAATCAACACTAAGAAGAACTGTGCGCATACGCCTTTTGGGCATTGGATGATATATATTATCAAAGAAAAAGTTGGAGAAACAAAAATTTCCTAAACTATAGAAAATGTATTTGCCTTTGTACTTCTCGTATGGTTGAATTGTATGAGAATGGTGACCAATTATTAAATCTGCACCTCCATCTATAAGTTTCCTGGCAATAACAGGTTGCATACGATCAGGAAACAACCCGCCTTCAATGATTCCGCCCCAATGTATTATAAAAACGATAAAATTAACTTGGTCACGATATACCTTAATAAGACGTGTAGCCTCCTCTATATCTAATACATTTACAGCAATTTTAGTATGATCAGGTTTGCATATATTGGTATCCTTTGTAACAAAGTTAAATAATGCTACCGATACATTATTCTTTTTTAAAATTAAGGGAGACACATCTGGTTTAGAATTATACGAAAAGCCAATAGTGTAAATATTATGTTCCTTTAAAAAATTCAAAGTTTTATCAATACCATCATCCAAATGATCATAAATATGGTTATTCGCTAAACAAGCAACATTTAATTGAATGCTAAGCAAATATTTTAGGGCTTCTCTTGTAGTATATAAGCGTGGTTTTTTATAAAGGTTCTCACCATCCGAACCTGACAGGAGGCATTCTAAATTTCCGACGACAAAATCAGCATTAGATAATTCATCTATTAAATTTGCAAATGGATTGACGCTATTATTGATTAAGTCTATATAGTCACCATTTAAAGCTATATCACCCAAGAAAATCAGTCTCATAATTAAAAATTAAGGTCATAATCATCTTGATAATAACTTCTTATATATCAAAACAAAATAATTGTATATATATATAGAATTTATAACTCGACAAAAGTAAGTGTCTTACAAAAAGATTAGTTTTTAAAAATTGCCATAGACTTAATTATACAGGTTTACGCAGATAGTTCAAGTGATATCTGTAACCCGTAAATATCCCAAGCAAAAGCAAAGAAAAGAAAAATAACAAATCATGAATATTGAAAGCAAAGAGAGCAATAAGATATAACAATATATAAACGTACTTTAAACTGGCATTGAAAACATCACGTATAATATTTCCACCTCGATTTAAAAATAAGCCAAGGATAAAAACACCGAATAATCCATAATTTGAGATTATAGAAGCCAGTCCACTAATTATAGCAGCATAGTCCTGACCGAAAGAACCAAAAGAATATTCGCGTAAACCTGAAATACCCAAAATAGGACTTTTAAAAAAGTTTTTTTGAGCAATAATAAAGCCGCCAAAACGACCAGCACTAAAAGATGTTTTACTTCTTGCTGCAGAGTTTAATTGATATTCAATGGTTTGACCTACAGAATAAAGCTCCTTAATTTTAGAATATAAAAAGTTCGTCTCGAAAAAGACGATTAGAAAAATTATAAGGAAGATAAAATAAAAAAAAGGCTTATTTAATTGATTTATTTTTTTACTAATAGCTAAAAAAGTAAGAAAAATAACAAACAACATAAGATAACCAGTTGTAGAGAAGGTAGTCAGAAGCGCTAATATAAATATAATGCTTTTTGTAGTTAAGAATTTTGCAAAATGGGTACGAAGATAAAAAAATAAAAGTGCAAAGGCAACAAAAATAGAAAAAGGACCAGGCTCCCAGGTAAAACCGCAGTTTCGAATCATTTCACCAGGGTAACGTAAAATAGTATAAACAACAATATTAACGTATCTAACAGAAATAATATCCGAAAATAATCCACCACTTAAATTTATTTTACTCAGGATTGAAAAAAGAGCATTACCAGCTAAAACTTCAACAAAAAATAGTATTAAGCTAATAGCGGAGAGAACAAAAATAATTCGTTCAAATTGGTATAACAGTTCTTTTATAGGAAGTAAGTTTAAAAAAACAAAACTTATGTATGCATATATAACAATCCTAAAAAATAATAAATAATTAAGATATCCATTTACCAAATAATTTGATAAAAAATAAAGGGACCAGATAATGATAAATTGAATAAATGACTTTGTCAATTTTAGTTTGAAAATAAAACTATATACAATACTAATACCAAAAAGTATTAGTATGGCATTCGTACTTCTAATAAAAGTATTTCCCGCGCCTGAGAATATAATAACTAAAAATATAAATATAGATTTCAGTAACATTTTAATTTAACCTTGAATAAATATCAAATAATCAAAGATTCAATAAATTGTAATAATCCGTTTGAATACTTTATAGAATCAAACAATTGATACGCAATTTTTTTCCCTTCTGCACCAATTCTTATTCTTTGCTCATCCGGTAAGGATAAACATGTATTTAATTTTTCATAAAGTGATAATACATTTCCAGGTTCAGCAACAAAGGAATTTAACCCATCCGTAAGGAATTTTGGGATAGTACCAACTCCAGTAACAATTACGGGTCTTTGCGAAGCAAGATATTCTCCAAGTTTATAAGGTAAACTTACAGTATTTCTGATAGAAACAGGACTTGCCAGGACAAGGGCTATAGAACTAATCAAAAACTGAGGAACGTCTGTATTTGGTATTTGTCCTACAAACCGAACCTTCAAATCCAAATTATAGCTTTTGACTTTTTCCTGGTAATATCGGAATAGTTCTTCGTTACATCGTCCAATAAGGAATAAGTGTAAATCAGGATATTTATCTTTTAGCAAATTAAAGGCTTCGATAAGCAAATCAATACCATCGTACTTACTCATATTGCCAGCATAAGCAATATATTTAACATTAGTAATATCTTGATATGTAATTTTTACGTTTTCAAATCGGCTAAAGTCAATTGTATTAGGTAAAATATATAGTTTGGCATTATGTCTTACATATTTTTTATAAAAATCTAATAAAGATTCTGTTTCAACTATTAATCCGTCAAAAAGCTTGTATAGAAGAGAAATATATGCATTCAGATAAATGTATATAATTAATCTCCTGAGAATAGTATCATTATTATTTAGATGATAGGGTAATTCGCTTCTTTCCATTACTAATTTTATCCCAGAAAAGCGAGAAGCTAAAAAGTAAATCAATATATCGAAAAAAGATCTTGTATATAAATATACAACTGCATTCCTCCTATATCTAAAAATATATTTCATGGAAAAAAAATATCCAATAATGCAAAAGGCAATCTTTGCCATATAGGAGGTATTTAGCCTCGGCCAAACCGTGTGACCAGAAGGGTAAAAGTATAAAACACCCTGATATTTCCCAACTATTCTATTATCATGAGATCCAGGATAGTTCTTCGTTGGTTGAATACAATGGATTACGGTATGATGCGCCTTTGCGAATTCTTTTGCATAGGATAAAATACGGTTTGCACCTACACCCCCGTAAGGGAAAGGACCTCTAAAAACAATGTGGATATTCATTTCGCCAAAATAGTGTTATCAAAATCAGGATAAGTTCGGAAATGAAAGGTATCGGGATCTTCATCCGAATGCTGTGTCGAGCCATAGGAAACAATAATAGCCGGAATTGTGCCCGTATTGATTAATGCATGCGAGGTACCAGGGCCTGCAAAAATTAATTTTGGTTCTTTGTCTGAAATTTTATAGGCAGTGTTAATACCATCCATAGTGGTCAAAAGAATTATTGCCTCACCATAAGCACATGTAAACCATTCCATTTTATGAAGGTGATAATGGTCACCCCGGCGTTTTCCCGGCATTATACTAAATGTGTAAATTTGCCCACCACAAGGAATATCAAGATCTTTAAAACGGATTATTTCAAATAGAGTGCCCCGTTCATCAGAGTGCGGGGTAAGGTCAATTACTTCAAATGGTTTATTCCAATCCATAATGAATGGCTAATTTTGATAAAATTTCTTAATAAGATCAACAATATAAACAATATCATCCTCCGTAACCCACCAGCCACAGGGTAGAGATAATTCATGCGATTCGAAATAATCTACACCAGGTAATGCCCGTCGAGAATTCTTAAAAATAGACCATTTGTCATTCCTTGGGTGCACTAACATGGCTCCAACTCCGTTAATTCTCAAATATTCAGCCAATTCATCTCTTCTTTCAGCTAATAATACATATGTCCAGTAACTGGAATATGACAACGGATTTCGATTTAGAAGCCGAATATTAGGAACGCCTTCTAGAAGCCGGGAATATAAAAGACCATTAGCATTATGTTTAGCAACTATGTCGTTTAAATGTTTAATTGCCTCAAGACCAATAGTAGCTGAAATATCATTCATATTAAATTTATATCCAACTTCAGTTATATCCCCAAGCCACGGATTCCCAATCATATTATCATGATCAACACCAAACCATTTTAATTTCTTGGCTTGCTCAAATAAATTGCTATCCTTTACAACCAATGCCCCGCCATCTCCTGTAGTAATATGTTTTATGGCTTGAAATGAAAAGGCTGTAAAATCCCCAAAATTTCCAATATATTTATCGTCATATTTGGCTCCAAGAGCGTGCGCCGCATCTTCAATAATATATAAATTATACTTTTTGGCAATGTCCATAATTTCATACATATTGTCGATATCGCCATCCTTATGAAGAAGCAAAATTGCTTTAGTTTTAGGATTAATGAGCTTAACCAGGTCATCCGGATCACTCAGGCCAGTTTCTGGATTCACATCTATCCAAACAGGTTTGGCACCTAAGTACAATAAAGGAACATTTGTAGCTATACTTGTTAAAGGCGTTGATAAAACCTCATCTCCAGCTTTAACCCCTGCAAGAATATATGCAATCAAAAGAGCAGAGGTGCCTGAATTCATCAAGACTACATTAGGATTATTTATATAAGAAGATAATTCTTCTCTAAAAGCTTTTGTTTTTGATCCTTCAGCAATATAACCACTAAATAGGGTTTCTTTCATTGCCTCGACAATTGTGTCTGGCATAAAGACTTTGAACAAAGGAATTTTTTTCATTTAATGGTTTTTTTTTATTAATAATCGACTTCAGTGTCTTTCGCAATAAATTCTAAAGAGGATAGTAAATGAATCGTTTCATCAAGAGATAAACGCTTTGTATTATGGCTGGTATATTCTTCAGCTTTAGCAGTTTCAATTATTCCTGAAGACAAGTAACGTTCATAGTTTAAATCACGCATATCAACATTTATTCTGTAATAATCACCAAGATCATCTGCCCTAACAAGCTCTTCACGGTTCACCAAGGTTTCATATAGTTTTTCACCATGTCTCGTACCAATAATAACAATATCATTAGATGCATTATAAATAGCTTTTAAGGCTAATGCAATGTCCATAACTGTTGATGCAGGAGATTTCTGAACAAAGACGTCTCCAGGCTTACCATTTTCAAATGCAAATAAAACAAGGTTAACGGCCTGGTCAAGACTCATCATAAACCTGGTCATGTTAGGATCCGTAACAGTAATAGGTTTATTTTCTTTAATTTGTTTTATAAATAAGGGTATAACCGAACCTCTACTTCCCATGACATTACCATATCTGGTACCACAAAATACAGTATTAACAGAATGCCGGGAATGAGCAATCATCACTTTTTCCATCAAAGCCTTTGTCATACCCATAGCATTTATGGGATACACAGCCTTATCAGTACTTAAAACAATAACTTTTTTTACATTACATTTTTCGGCAGCTCTTAAGACATTATCCGCACCCATAATGTTTGTTCTAACAGCCTCCATTGGGAAAAACTCACATGAGGGAACCTGCTTGAGTGCTGCAGCATGAAAAACAAAATCCACCCCATCCATAGCTGCTTCAATAGAGGAATAATCCCGAACATCTCCAATAAAGAACTTCACTTTTGGATTCTTAAGTTTAAGCCGCAGATCTTCTTGCTTTTTTTCATCCCTACTAAAGATCCGAATTTCTTTAATATCAGAAGATAAAAACCGATTAAGAACAGCATTCCCGAATGACCCTGTGCCTCCTGTAATCAATAAGACTCCATTTCTAAACATAAGCTATGACTTTTGAAATTTATTATAATAAAATAATATTGTTGAAATATAAACTATTCCAGCCAATAAATATGAATAGGCAGCCCCAATTTCTCCAAAATATTTCACAGTAATAACATTCGTACATAAAGTTGTAAAGCCAACAATTATGGAGGAATTCCTAAGCGCAACCCCATAACCATTTGCAGATAAAAACCTACTAAAAAAATCCGATACACCGTATAAAAAAACACCAATGCTTGTAAAATAAAATAAATCAACTGATCTCATAAAATCAGGATTATAAAAATAATAGACAAAAATTGGGACAATGGCCCACAGAGTAAATAAAAGAATACAAGATAAACTGAAAGTTAAAAACAAAAGTCGTTTAGGGATTTTATTGTAATTGGCAAATTCCTTATAATGAGTAGTTGCAATAATAGCAGGAATGAATGATAATGGACTAGATAAAGTAACTGATAAAGTATAATAACCTACACCTTTATTATTTAAACTAAAATAACTTATAATAATAGGACTGAGTTGCATAAATAAGGTTGACAATAGATTTCCAAAATATACATGAATACCAAAAGTCTTATTAACATTAATAATAAACTTTACTTTATCAAATAAGTGATTAAAAGAGAGATGAATATTAAACAATACAATGAAGTAAATAATTATCTGTGAGATAATTAAAGAGTACCATACTAATAAAATGCGATTAATTGGATTTAATCTTGTATGTAAAGAAAAGAAATAATAAATAAAAAGTAAAACAAAAAAAATAATTTTTGGAATGTACCTCGTTATTACTAGTTTATCGATTCTATTATCAGCCATAAGTAGAGTTTCAAAATATTGACTGAGTAAAAAGACAAAGCCAAATGGAATAAAATAAAAATATATGGTATTTAAATTTTTCTCTAGTAAATTTTGATCAAAAATATAGTTTAAAAAAAGAACGATAGTCAATAAAATGTATAGAAAAATTAAGACAACTAACTGAGCACCATATAATTCTTTGATTTGTTGTTCACTTTTGGAAATAACAATTGCTCTATTACCCGCCTGAAAAAAACCTAAATTGATGATAATTATACCAACATTAAACAAAGAGTTAAGATACATATAATCACCATAAAGTTCAGAACCTAATAAATTAGTAATTAAAATATTTATAATAAAACTAAGAGGAATGTTTAAAACATTCCATGTAAGTAAACTGACTATCTGTTTATTTTTAATACCATATTGGATACTATTTATTATTGAGGAGAATTTAAACATTTACGATTGATTATCAAATAATTTTAATACAGTTACAATAATAAATTAATTATCATTTAGAAATTAATGCTAAATACAAAAACATATTTTGGATTTTAAACGAACCCGTCTGTAAATTTAAACCAGTAAAAAAAAATATAGCACCCATCATTCCCTATTAATACAATAAATTATTACATATTTTTTCCAAGCCTTCCCTAAACTTCACTTTCACCTCAAACCCGAGCTTTTGTTTTGCCTTCTCTATTCCTGCCAGAGAATGTCTTACATCGCCGGGGCGGGGGGGCTGAAAGATAGGTTCCACCTGTGTACCCAAAATTTCGTTTATGGTGTTCACCAAATCTAATAAAGTATATCGTTCACCGCAGGCAATATTAAACACTTCACCCGCAACACCTGGGGCAGTGCAGGCCAACAGGTTGGCTTCTACATTGTTGCTCACAAAGGTGAAATCGCGGCTCTGGGTACCATCACCGTATATAACCGGCCTTTTGCCTTCTTTGATAAGCTTGATAAATTTGGGTATTACGGCACTGTATTGGCTGGTGGGATCCTGGTTGGGACCAAAAACATTAAAGTATCGTAGGGCTACGGTCTCCAGTCCATAGAGTTCATGGAAAATCTGGCAATAACGTTCGCCGGAATACTTGGTGAGTGCATACGGAGAGAGCGGAGCTACCGGCATGGTCTCCACCTTGGGCAGGGACTCGCTGTTGCCATACACCGAAGAAGAAGAGGCAAATACCACCCTTTTCACCCCAAACTCTCGGGCTGCCTCCAGGATATGTAAGGTGCCGTTGATGTTTACCTCGTTGGAGGTTATGGGGTCTTTGATGCTGCGCGGTACACTGGGCAATGCTCCCTGGTGAAGAATATAATCGCACCCGCGCACCGCATCGCGAACAATATGAAACGAGCGGAGGTCTCCCTCTATTACTTCCAGATTAGGATTGCCCATGAAAGGCAACAGGTTTTCGCGTTTACCTGTCGAGAAATTATCAAGTACGCGCACTTGTTCTCCGCGCTCCAGGAGTTCCTTTACGATGTTTGAGCCTATGAATCCGGCACCGCCGGTAACCAGATATTTCATTAATATTATAATTAGGGTTTGTAAATAAGCAATTTATCCGGTATGTTTTCCAGTACGGCCGGTGCACTCTCCGCAGGGGTAATAGCATAAGTTATCTTACGGGAGATAAGTTGGCCGGCCTTGTTTACGAGCCGGTTGAGATAGTCTATGTCAATGGAATCGGATACAATTAAAAGATTTATGGTGTCGGAATTGATACCTCTGGCCAGTTGTCCGGTGAGATAAACTTCCTTCACATCTCCGAGTTTTGCAAGTACTTCCTCTACGAGTTTATCAATACCCAAATACTTCCTGATAATGTTATTTATATCCGGAAAAAGGGGATGGCTGGTATTGGCCTTATATACCTTTCGGTTGGCCATCATCTCTGAAGTCAACAACCCGGCTTCCTCCAAACGGTTTAGCTCCACCCGGATAGCATTGGTACTTTCTCCGAATTCGTCCTCGAGGTTGCGCAAATAGGATGATGTGCTTGCATTGAGGAAGAAACGAAGCAGGAGTTTTAGGCGGGTGCGGGATGTGATGAGGGCGTCAAGCAAAGGGTTTCGAGTTTCAAGTTCCGGGTTTCAAGTTTCAGGTTCCGAGTTCAAAGTTCCAAGTTTCAGGTTCCAAGTTCAGGGTTCCAGGTTTCAGGTTCCAAGTTCAGGGTTCCAGGTTTCAGGTTCCGGGTTCCAAGTTCCGAGTTCAAAGTTCCAAGTTTCAGGTTCCAAGTTCAGGGTTCCAGGTTTCAGGTTCCAAGTTCAGGGTTCCAGGTTTCAGGTTCCGGGTTC
>JABUEW010000098.1 GCA_013314855.1 Bacillota bacterium
GGTTATAGTGTTATCCGATGACTTAAACGTATGGTTAAATTTATGTAATATTATTATATAATTGGATAAAATTACTAACGCAGCCACTATTAATGGATAAGAATAAAATTTTCATGCTTCAGCTCTGTTGAATGTAATATTTTATTGAATATAGCAAAAGGTTGTGTTATTATGTTAATAAGTGTAATATGTCGTTTTTTAATAACGTATCAGGTAAAATCAGGAAATTATACTGGATATATCAAGTGTTTACCCGGATATATTGCCGATGGAAAGGGGTTATATTATGGGCAATCTGGTAAAGATAAGAGCTTCTGCAACATCCCATGTAGGCTTGGTAAAAGCTGTTAATGAAGACAACTTTTATATAAATGGTAGATTTATATATGAGCATGAAACTGATAATATCCAGGTTTCTATTGAGAATAACGCAGAGTTTTATGTTTTTGCAGTTTCCGATTCAATGGATGTATCAGATGCGGAAAGAGGAATATTTATTTCAATTGCCCAAGAGCTAAAGAAATATCACGAAAAAGCATTAAAAAATGATGAGGATTTAATTGGAAAAGTCCAAAAATTAGGCGAATGTATCCAGGAAATGTCTAATCTGCTAACCAGTGTTTCAATTAATAAACCTGAAGATGCATCTAAAAAGGCTTCCTTCGCGGGTTTGTTAATTCAAGGGAATAAGGCGTATGTAGTAAATTTAGGCAATAGTAAGGCATATGTTTTAAGAGACGGTAATATGAAACAATTAACTGTAGATTGGGAAAAAACAGAAAGACTTCTTAAACTGGGAATTATAACACATGAACAAGCAAAGATATTGTCAAGCCGGTTCGGCATTCCAACTGAAGATTCTATTAATGAAATCAGAAAGTCAGATGAATTTTTAATAAAAGAAGGAGATATATTTCTTCTATGTACTGATGGGTTAACTGATATGGTAGAAACTGAAGCTATATATGAAATACTTCTTTCAGATAAAGATACAGGCGTTATTGCAAATAAATTAGTAAGAGAGGCATTTGATAATGGAGCAAAGGATAATATAACTACACTGGTTGTCAAAATTGAAGAAATATCAGTCCAGGCTCAGGACGCCCAAGAATCAAAAAAAACAACTATAAAAAATTCGAAACTTACTTACAGGAGGATTAAAAAAACATCGCTGAAAGCGAATATTAGCGCTAAAACAATAAAAAAATATGCTCAAGCAGCTATCTTTTGCTTAGTTCTAATAGCCTTGGTGTTTGCAACTGTAAAACTATTTTCCGGCATTTTAAAAAGAGAGAGGCCTGTAGATAGTCAAGGGACAGTATACAACGATGAAGATTCTTCAACTTCTTCAACAACTAATGATTTAAATCGGGAGAATTTAGATGATGGCACAAGTGAACAAAATACCGATGAGGAGAATATTAATGGTGAATCCAATACAGATACCGGTATGCATGCCGGCGAAGATGGAGTGACTGTTAATTTGCCGACAACTTATAAGGTGAAAAAGGGAGATACTCTTTATAATATAAGCAGGATGTTTTATAATAATCCAAATAAGTATATAATTATAATGGAAGAAAATAATATAAGTGATCCTACCAAGATACAAGTAGGACAAATTTTAATTATACCTGAAATTGATGAGTAAGGTCTAGAGGTCTAAAAACATAAAATCAATAGGGTTTGATAAAAATTTCAAAATCTAATGTAAATACTATTGATTATTTTATAATTTTTTTGTATTATATAGTTAGTCAAAGATAGTCAAAGTCAATACGTGTTTGTATGTTAAATTAATTGCATAGTTGTATATTGGAGTGATGCGGATGGAATATAAGGACTACTATAAAATACTGGGCGTGGATAAAAACGCAAGTCAAAATGAAATAAAGAAGGCATATAGAAAGTTGGCCAAGCAGTATCATCCGGATGCCCATCCGGGCGATAAAAAAGCAGAAGAAAAATTCAAGGAAATAAATGAAGCCTATGAGGTGTTGGGAGATGAAGAAAAACGGAAAAAATATGATACTCTTGGGCAAGGCTTTAATTTTCAGCATGGGTATAATTTTGACCCATCCCAGTTTGGTTTTGGGAAAAATGTAAGGTATGAGTACCGTACAGGGACAAATAATGATTTTAGTGATTTTTTTAATATGTTTTTTGGCGCAGATTCTTTTGATTTAAGCGACATTTTAAGAGGTTTTGGAAAGGGTACGGGCTATTCGAGGCAATACCCCATAGATGGAGATGATATTGAGGCTAACATTACAATAACCCCTGAGGAAGGTTTTAAAGGGCTTGAAAAAAGGATTACGGTAAAAGCAAATGGTACAGAAAAAACCATTTCATTTAGAATTCCTGCAGGAATTAAACAAGGAGAAAAAATAAAGCTTGCAGGCCAGGGGAATCCGGGTATAAATGGGGGGAGAAAAGGAGATTTATATTTAAATGTGAATTTTCAGGCAAGTAAAAAGTTTGAACTGGACGGTATGGACCTTTTGTCAACTATTGATTTATATCCATGGGATGCAGCATTGGGGACAGAAACCTATTTTGAGACGATAGACGGAAAGATTTACGTAAAAATACCCCCAGGAGTACAAAGTGACAGCAAGATAAGGATAAGTGGCCAGGGTTATAGGGACAGAAAAGGTTTAAGAGGCGACTTGTTGCTTAGGGTGAGGATTGTAAACCCTGGTATATTGACCAATGAAGAAAAGGAACTTTATAGGAAACTTAGAGATATTCAACGAAAGAAATAATGGAGTTTGGAGGTATATTAGGAGGTGTATTTTTTATGAATATAGATAAATTTACAGAGAAAGGACAACAAGCTCTTGCGGCTGCCCAGGAAATTGCTTTGAGATATGGACATCAACAGGTTGATGGAGAGCATATTCATCTTGCCCTATTGAATCAGGAAGATGGACTTATACCTAAACTAATTAGTGTAATGGGAGAAAATGCTGCACTGATTACAAATGATGTTCAAAAGGAAGTAGAAAGGATTCCGAAGGTTTTTGGTACTTCGACCTCAAGCCTTTATGCGACCCGAAGGTTCAACGAGATAATTTTGCATGCTGAAGATGAAGCAAAGAAATTTAAAGATGAATATGTTGGTGTAGAACACATATACCTGGCATTGTTGAGAGAAAGGAGTACTCCCTCGGAATATATATTTAAAAGATACAATATTAGTAGGGAGAGGTTTCTTTCTGCTCTTAATAAAGTCAGGAGCAACCAGCGTATTACGTCCAGAAATCCTGAAGAGATGTATGAAGCGTTAAAAAAGTATGGGAGAGAGCTTGTGGAACTGGCCCGAAAAGGCAAATTGGATCCTGTTATTGGAAGAGACGCTGAAATACGGCGTGTTATTAGGATACTTTCAAGAAGAACAAAGAATAATCCAGTGTTAATTGGAGAACCTGGAGTAGGTAAAACTGCTGTGGTTGAAGGGTTGGCACAACGCATTCTAAAGGGAGATGTACCTGAAGGTCTTAAAAATAAGAGAATATTTGCATTAGACATGGGAGCTTTAATTGCCGGGGCTAAGTACAGGGGAGAATTTGAAGAAAGGCTTAAAGCAGTGCTTAATGAAATACAGTCTTCCCAGGGCGAGATTATAATGTTTATAGATGAGCTTCATAATATTGTAGGGGCCGGCAGGACTGAGGGAGCAATGGATGCAGGAAACATTTTAAAGCCTATGCTTGCAAGGGGAGAGCTTCGTTGTATTGGTGCGACCACCCTTGATGAATACCGCAAATACATTGAAAAAGACGCTGCTTTAGAGAGAAGATTTCAACCTGTATTGGTTGATCAACCTTCAGTAGAGGATACAGTATCTATTTTGAGGGGTTTAAAAGAAAGGTTTGAAATACATCATGGAGTAAGGATTGCCGATAGCGCAATAATAGCAGCGTCTGTGTTATCAAATAAGTATATAAGCGACAGGTTTTTGCCTGACAAGGCCATAGATCTTATGGACGAAGCAGCAGCAATGATAAGGACAGAGATTGATAGTATGCCTGCGGAACTTGATGAAATAAGCAGAAAGATTATGCAGCTTGAAATCGAACAGGAGGCTTTAAAAAAAGAAAATGACAGGCAATCTTTAGAAAGACTAAAAAATTTGGAAAAAGAGTTAGCTGAATTAAGGGAAGAAGCAAATGGCATGAAAGCTCAATGGCAAATGGAAAAACAAAATATCGAAAGGATTAAAGAAATAAAGCAACAGATAGAGGATGTAAAGAGACAGATTGAAGAAGCAGAAAGACGTTATGACCTTAACGAATTGGCAGTCTTAAAACATGGGAAGCTTCCCGAGTTACAAAAAAGGTTGGAGGAAGAAAAGAAGAAGCAGGAAGCTTATGGTGAAAAGCAGTTGGTAAAAGAGGAAGTGACTGAAGAAGAAATTGCAGAAATTGTTTCAAAATGGACAGGGATACCTGTAACAAAACTAATGGAAAATGAAAGAGATAAACTCCTTAATCTCGATAAGATTTTGCACAAAAGGGTTGTAGGGCAAGACGATGCTGTAAGCGCAGTATCAGATGCTGTTTTAAGGGCAAGGTCAGGGCTGAAAGATCCGAGAAAACCCATAGGTTCCTTTATATTTCTTGGTCCTACAGGGGTTGGGAAAACTGAATTGGCTAGAGCTTTATCTGAAGCATTGTTTGACACCGAAGAGAGTATGGTTAGAATAGATATGAGTGAATACATGGAAAAGCATGCTGTTGCCAGGCTAATTGGCGCGCCTCCGGGATATGTAGGCTATGAAGAAGGAGGCCAATTGACTGAAGCAGTAAGAAGAAAGCCTTATTGTGTAATCCTCTTTGATGAAATTGAAAAGGCCCACCCTGAAGTATTTAATATTCTTCTTCAATTGTTAGATGACGGAAGGCTTACCGATAGCCAGGGAAGGACTGTAAATTTTAAGAATACGGTGATAATAATGACATCAAATATTGGAAGCCATCATCTTATTCAAGGCGTAAATGACAAGGGAGAAATAAATGAAAATGTAAGGGAATTGGTAATGAATGAACTTAGAATGAAGTTTAAACCCGAATTTCTCAACAGGGTTGATGAAATTGTTATGTTTAAACCCCTTGTAAAAGATGAAGTAATAAAAATTATTGAGCTTTCATTACATGAAATACAAAGAAGGCTTAACCATAAAAATATTAAGCTTTCAATCACAGATAGAACAAAACAATTCATAGCTGATGAAGCTTATTCACCCATTTTTGGTGCAAGGCCAATTAAACGCTATTTGCAGAAACATGTGGAAACTGAAATTGGTAAAATGATTATTAAGGGAACCCTAGAAGAAAATGCTACTGCCATCATAGATGTAGAAGACGGGAAAATTACTATATCTGCGGTATAAGTCAGCATGCTGTATATGGTTAGTTTTGTACAAAAACATGCTAATTATGTATATTCATATTTTGGTATGTAACTATTAATATATATATATATATATATAGTTTATCAAATCATTAATGAATTAATAAACTTCTATTTATAGGAGGTATGAAATATGAACATTCCGAAACCTGATCCTACACCTGGAGATACAACATGGTTTACACATGACCGATTTGGGCTTTTTATTCATTGGGGGCTTTATGCATTACCGGCACGTCACGAATGGGTAAAAAAGCATGAGAAAATGGATACCCAAACTTATGAAAAGTATTTCAAACATTTTGATCCTGACCTTTATGACCCTGAATTATGGGCAAAGGCTGCCAGTAATGCAGGTATGAAGTATTTTGTTGTTACTACAAAGCACCATGAAGGATTCTGTCTCTGGGATTCCAAGCTTACTGATTATAAAGCACCAAATACACCTGCAGGAAAAGACTTGTTAAGACCGATGGTGGAAGCCTTTAGGAAACAGAATATGAAAGTTGGCTTTTATCATTCACTCCTTGATTGGCACCACCCCCATTATACTGTTGATGTATGCCATCCTATGTCTGAAAATGAAGCATACATCGCTGCCGACAAAAACAGGGATTTAAGCAAGTATATTGAATACTTGCATGGACAGGTAAAAGAACTATTAACAGAGTACGGCAAAATTGATATTATGTGGTTCGATTTTTCTATTTCACCATCGGAAAGATTTCCCGGAAAAGGCAAAGAGGTATGGCAAAGCGAAAAGCTGATTGAAATGGTACGTAACTTGCAACCTGGGATACTTATAAATGACCGTCTGCAAATTGACCAGGATATAAAAACCCCTGAGCAGTTTGTTCCCCGTGAATGGGTAAAAGTAAACGGCAAACCGGTTATCTGGGAAGCATGCCATACTTTCAGCGGTTCCTGGGGATATCACAGGGATGAAGAAAGCTGGAAAAGTGTAGACATGCTTGTGAAAATGCTTATAGACACTGTAAGCAAAGGAGGGAACCTGCTCCTTAATGTTGGGCCTACGGGAAGAGGTGAGTTTGATGAGAGGGCCTTGGACCGACTGGCAGGCATGGGAGAATGGATGAAGAGGCATAACCGCTCAATTTATGGATGTACGCAGGCTCCTAAAGAATTTAAATGCCCGCCTGATTGTAGGTTCACATATAACCCTGAGAAAAATAGGCTTTATCTTCACGTGTTTAGCTGGCCTTTCAAGCATATACACCTGGATGGGATGGCAGAAAAAGTAGAATATGCTCAGCTTCTTAACGATGCATCAGAAATAAAAATGATAACTCAAAGACATGTTTCATCTCATGCTGGAGATTCTGATTCGGGAGAATCGACACTAACCCTTGAAATACCGGTTAAGAAGCCAAATGTAACAGTTCCTGTAATCGAGCTATTCTTAAAATGAGTTACACATACGCGGTAATTTAACTATAGCATAAAAGGGAATATCCGGCATCATAATATCAAAAGAATTATGATGCCGGATATTTTTTTGCTGCAAGTACTTAACAACGCCTGCACTAAAGTACAGGGGCTATAAATTTTAAAATATAAACTACAGATATAAGAATAATTGAAGAAGCATTTGTAAAAATAAAAACATAAAAAAGCATAAGGGGAATTATGAAAATAAGTATGGTAAGAAGTTTGAAAAGTACTGTGAATAGCATGAAGAAAAGAAAATATTTAAAAAGTATAATAATTGGAATAGTTACAGGCTTTATTAACGGCCTTTTTGGTTCAGGAGGAGGTACTATTGCTGTTCCGGCAATGGTCATGTTGCTTGGTTCTGATGAACATAAAGCTCACGCTACGGCAATATCCGTTATTCTTCCTTTAACAATAATCAGCGCATTTTTTTATATCAACAATAGATATGTGGATTGGGATATTACCTGGAAAGTAATATTAGGAGGTATAGTCGGAGGGTATGTGGGGGCAAAATTACTAAATATTTGTCCGGAAAACATTTTAAGGCGAATATTTGCAAGTTTCATGATTTTTGCCGCCATAAGAATGATGTGGAGGAATTAATTGTGATTCTTTTTTTTATAGGCCTTTTAGCGGGAATAATTAGCGGTATGGGAATTGGCGGGGGGACAATTTTAATACCGGCCCTGGTTTTATTTATTAAATCTGAACAACATGTGGCCCAAAGTGTAAATTTAATATATTTTGTTCCTACAGCCATCATAGCCTTGATTATCCATATAAAAAATAAGAAGGTCGATTTTAAAATGGCCCTGCCGATCATTATTTCGGGTATTTTTGGTGCAGCTTTGGGATCTTGGCTGGCTGCAAGCTTTTCAAGCAGTGCTTTAAAAAAATTGTTTGCATTATTTTTATTCATAATGGGTATATATGAAATGTTTAGAAAGACCCGTTAATACCCGACAAATTTAAAAAAATATTGACAAATATTGTACCATACTATATAAAGAATATAGTTAATAAGTTAACCCTCGGAGGAAAAAATATGAAAAACTATTATACTGTACAAACAAAATTTTATGGAAAAACTGCACCAGACAAGTTATTAAAAGAATTCGGCAGCCCACTTTATGTTTATAATGAAGCAATTCTCCGTGAAAGGTGCCGCGAAATGGCAAACCTGATACCTTATCCTCACTTTAAATCAAATTATTCTATTAAGGCCAACTCTAATTTGGAATTACTAAAAATAGCACGTGATGAAGGACTTCATGCAGATGCTATGTCGCCGGGAGAAATATATGTTCTGATGAAGGCAGGTTTTAAACCTGAAGAAATTTTTTATGTATCCAACAATGTGTCGGAAGAAGAAATGAAATTCGCCATTGAAAAAGGCATTATTACCAGTGTTGATTCATTGTCACAATTAGAAATGTATGGAAGGATAAATCCTGGAGGAAAGGTTGCAGTACGTTTTAATCCAGGAGTAGGTGCCGGTCACCATGCAAAAGTGGTAACCGGAGGAAAAAAGACAAAGTTCGGGGTTAATCTTGACCTTATAGAGGATGTAAAGAGGATTTTAAAGAAATATGGTCTTAAGCTTGTTGGTATAAACCAGCATATCGGCTCTCTTTTTATGGAAGGTGATTCCTATATTGAAGGGGTCAAATCGGTCCTTTCAGTGGCAAAGTATTTCGATGATATTGAGTTTGTTGATTTTGGCGGCGGTTTTGGCATACCTTACCGCAAACAGGAAGGACAATCCAGGCTTGACTTGAATGACCTTGGGAAAAAACTTGGCCAAATAGTCCTGGATTGGACAAAAGAATATGGCAGGGACATAACTATAAAAATTGAGCCGGGAAGGTATATTGTCGCCGAATGCGGGGTATTATTAGGCACAGTATATACTGTTAAGAAGAATTATGGGGATACTTATATAGGTACTGATTTAGGATTTAACACATTAATGCGCCCTGTAATGTACGATTCATACCATGAAATAGAGGTATATAAGAATGGCAAACCTGCAAATACAAGTGAGCTTGAAGTAGTTAATATAGTAGGTAATATTTGTGAGTCCGGTGATATTATGGCAAAGGAACGCATGCTGCCTAAAATTGAGGAAGGTGATATAATTGGGGTTATGGATGCAGGTGCTTACGGGTATTCCATGGCATCCAATTACAATAACCGTTTGAGACCTGCCGAAGTACTTATTAAATTAGATGGAACACCTAAATTAATTAGAAGAAGGGATACATTAGAAGATCTTATAAAGAATTTTGAACTATAGAAACATAACTTAAGGGATAACTTAAGGGGAACGGGTATGGAAGAAAAGCTGAACAATAATAATATGTTAAACGATGTGTTAAATAGTGAGTATGTAGAAAAGAGAATAAAAGAGCTGCGGGATATAATAAACTACCATAATTATAAATACTATGTTGAAGACAATCCGGAGATTAGTGATTATGAATATGATGCAATGTACAGAGAATTAGTGGAACTGGAATCTATAAGACCGGACCTTATTACACCTGACTCTCCTACTCAACGGGTGGGGGGCCAGCCCCTTGAAAGCTTTGAAAAAGTAATCCACACTGTACCCATGTTAAGCTTAAATGATGTCTTTAATGAAGGAGAACTTTTTTCTTTTGATGAAAGGGTAAGAGAGGCTGTGGGTAATAATGTCGAATATGTGGTGGAGAAGAAAATAGATGGTATTTCGGTTTCTCTTGAATATGAAAATGGAGTGCTTATAAGAGGCTCTACGCGGGGTGATGGAATTGTTGGAGAAGATATAACCCAAAATCTTAAAACTATTAAATCCATACCCTTAATATTAAAGGAGCCTGTTCCTTATCTCGAAGTGCGGGGAGAGGTTTTTATTTCGAAAAAGGACTTCATAAAGCTAAATGAAGCTCAGGAAGAAGAAGGCCAGCCCTTGTTCGCTAATCCACGAAATGCTGCCGCAGGTTCTCTCAGACAGCTTGACCCTAAAATTACGGCTAAAAGAAAATTGGATATATTTGTTTTTAATATTCAAAGAATTGAAGGAAAAGAGTTTAATACTCATACTAAAGCATTGGAATATTTAAAATATCTGGGTTTTAAAACAAGTCCCGGGTATAAAGTCTGCAGGAATATAAGTGAGGTCCTTAAAGAAATACAAACAATAGGAGAAAAAAGAGGGGAGTATTCTTTTGAAATAGATGGTGCGGTTGTAAAGGTAAATTCCCTTGCCCAAAGGGAAATTCTTGGAAGTACTATTAAGACTCCGCGATGGGCTGTGGCGTATAAATATCCTGCAGAAGAAAAGGAAACTAAAATAAAGGAAATACAAGTAAATGTTGGAAGAACGGGAGTCTTGACGCCAAATGCAGTCTTGGAACCGGTAAGACTGGCCGGTACTACGGTAAGCCGTGCTACACTTCACAATATGGACTATATAAAAGAAAAAGATATTCGCATAGGTGATACAGTATTGGTACGGAAAGCTGGCGATATTATACCTGAGGTGGTTGGAGTTGTTTTTGAAAAACGAACAGGAAATGAAGTAAAGTTTGAAATGCCAAAAAATTGTCCGGTGTGCCAGTCTGATGTTGTAAGAGAAGAAAATGAGGTGGCGTTCAGGTGTGTTAATATTGATTGTTCTGCACGCTTATTCAGGAACATTGTCCATTTTGCGTCCAGGGATGCCATGAATATTGAAGGATTAGGTCCTGCAATAATTGAAGCTTTAATGAACCAGGGATTTTTGAAAGGTATTGCGGATATATACTATCTTCACCAGAAAAAAGATGAATTAATTGATATGGAAAGAATGGGGAAAAAATCTGTTGAAAACCTCTTAAATTCTATCGAGAGGTCAAAATTGAATAATATTGATCGACTTATATATGGCTTTGGAATAAGGCATATTGGTTTGAGGGCAGCCCAGCTGTTAAGTGAGAGATTCAGTTCTATCGATGAGTTGATGAATGCTTCTGTAGAAGATATTATGAAGATAGATGAGTTTGGTGAAAAAATGGCTCGAAGTGTCGTTGTATTCTTCAGGCAAAAACGCACCCGTGAAATTATAGAGAGGCTTAGAGCATCAGGAGTAAATCTTCAAAGTACTAAAAAGAAGGAAATAGCCGACGACAGGTTTAAAGACCTGACTTTTGTTTTAACAGGCACTCTATCTGGGTTTACCAGAAGTGAAGCAACAGCTATTATTGAAAGTTTTGGAGGAAAAACTTCAAACAGCGTGTCAAAAAAGACAGATTATGTACTGGTAGGTGAAGATGCAGGAAGCAAATTGGATAAAGCCCGCAAGTTAGGTGTAAAAATTATTAGCGAAGAGGAATTCAAAAAAATGATATTAAAGTAAGCCTTGAGGGGTAAAGGGACGCGGTTCCCAGCCTTTTTCTCCTAATACGTGAAGCTCTTTGAAGCCTATATCAACTAGAGTTTTTGCAGTGTCCTTAAACCAGGCAGTAACATGAGAAGGTGAATGGGCGTCTGAACTTAAAGTAATTGGGATTTTCAGTTTAAGACATTGTTCCAGTATCCATGGGCTTGGATACGTAGTGTCAATGTAATTCCTTGACATTCCTCCAGTATTGACTTCAATAATTAAATCGCTTTTGGAAATTAATAACAGGGTATTCTCAACAATATCTTTATACCATTTTTCTTCTTCAGAAAAGAATTTGCTGTTTCGGTTATTTTTTTTTATTAAATCAAAATGCCCTACTATGTCAAAACTCCCAATTCTCACCATATCCTGCAAAATAAGATAATATGCCTCAACAGCTTTTCTGGCATCTCCGCTGTAGGCATCTTTTATACCGATCAGAAACTCTTTTTCTCCTGCATCTACAGGTATCAACTGTCCTGAATGATACTCGCCTATATAATGGACTGAACCTATAGAATAATCAAGTTTCATGGAGTCCTTATATTCATGCATGTTAGTCCCTGCAACCCCCGGTATATAGTCTATTTCTAAACCAAGTTTTATATTAATTTTTCCCGTATAATTTTCCTGAAGAGATCTTACAATACTTGGGTATTCTTTTTCTATCTCTTTGGTCATAGTCCAGCCTGGATAAAAGGGTAAAAAGGCATGACACGAAAATCCCAGAGTTTCTACGCACCTCTTTATTGCTTCCTCAATATAATCTTCAGGTTTTCCGGTACCATGGCAAAGATTACAATGTGTGTGAAAATTAGCCCATCTCATTTTGCTATTACTCCTGCTCTGATTTTTGCAAAATTTTAGTCCAGGTATCTTTCAAGGTAACTGTCCTGTTGAACACTAAATGATTATCTTTTGAATCTTTAACATCGACAGCAAAATAGCCTAGCCTTAAGAACTGGTAATAATCTCCAGGCTTTGCATTGGCAAGTGAAGGTTCCAGTTTGCATGAAGTTAATACTTGCAAAGAATTAGGGTTATAAAAATCCAGAAAATCTTTTCCTTCACTTTCATCATCAGGATTCGGTACTGTAAATAAGTTATCATAAAGGCGAACTTCAGCATCAATGGCGTATTCCGCTGAAACCCAATGTAATGTGCCTTTTACTTTGCGGCCGTCAGGAGAGGAACCGCCTCTTGACTCGGGATCGTAAGTACAATGGATTTCTATAATTTCACCTGTATTCTCATCTTTTATAACTTTCTCACATTTAATTAAATAGGCATGCTTAAGCCTTACCTCACGGCCTGGAGCAAGCCTATAATATTTTTTAGGCGGATTTTCTGAAAAGTCATCCTGTTCGATGTATATGACCTTAGTAAAAGGTACTTTTCTTGTTCCCATAGTAGGATCTTCCGGATTATTCTCAGCATTAAACCATTCAACCGTATTATCAGGGTAATTATCAATAACCACTTTAAGAGGGTGTAGTACTGCCATTGCCCTGGGAGCCCGTTTATTAAAATCCTCACGTATACAATACTCCAGGAGACTTATATCAACAACACTATTGGTTTTGGCAACTCCAATGCGCTCACAGAAACTCCGTATTGCTTCCGGCGTATATCCCCGTCTTCTCAAGCCGGATATGGTAGGCATCCTAGGGTCGTCCCAACCTGATACATAACCCTCTTTAACAAGTTTTAGCAACTTGCGTTTACTCGTAACGGTATAGTTAAGATTTAGTCTTGCAAACTCTATTTGTTTTGGTCTGTGTTCTAATCCCAATGCTTCCAGGAACCAATTGTATAGGGGACGGTGATCTTCAAATTCTAAAGTGCAAATAGAATGAGTAATGCCCTCAATGTAGTCAGAAATTGGATGGGCATAATCATACATTGGGTAAATACACCATTTATTTCCAGTCCTATGGTGAGTTGCCCTTAAAATGCGGTACATAACAGGGTCACGCATATTTAAATTCGGTGAAGACATATCTATTTTTGCCCTGAGAACACGGGAACCATCTTCAAACTCTCCGTTTTTCATCCGTATAAAAAGGTCTAAATTTTGTTCCACAGAACGGTTTCTGAAGGGGCTTTCTTTCCCGGGTTTTGTAAGTGTACCCCTGTATTCACGTATTTCATCAGGACTGAGGTCACAAACGTATGCCTTTCCTGCTTTAATTAGTTGTATGGCATATTCATACATCTGATCGAAATAATCGGAAGCATAATAAAGCCTGTCTTCCCAATCAAAACCGAGCCATTTTATATCCTCCATAATAGACTCTACATATTCAACATCTTCTTTTACAGGATTTGTATCATCAAACCTTAAATTGCAAAGTCCATTATTCCTCTCGGCAATTCCGAAATTAAGACATATGGATTTAGCATGTCCAATGTGTAAATAACCGTTCGGCTCAGGGGGAAATCTGGTGTGGATTCTTTTTATCCAACTGTTTGTTTTTAAATCTTCATCTATTATATCCTGTATAAAATTGGAATAGTAAGGAGCATTCGTATCGTTGCTGCACATTCAAAAACACCTCTCAAATTTTCAATATAAATTTCATTACAACTTACGAAAGCTTTTCAATCCCTGCCTTGATCCTTTTAATAGTTTCTTCTTTACCAAGAATATCTGCTATTTCTATTGCTCCGCCAGGAGTGACGGCTTTACCGGTAATTGCAATACGTATAGGCCACAACAATTGACTATTTTTAATACCCATTTTATTAGCAAGATTAATAAGAGCGTCATGAAGTGTATTTTCATTCCAGTTCTTCAATTGCTCAAGGACAAGTATTGCAGCTTTAAGGCTTGCATATGAGATATCCATATCGGTTTTCATTTTTTTGTGTATATAAAGCAACTTATCATATTCCGGCAAATTATTAAAAAAGTCTATATTTTCAGGGATAGAAGAAAGCACTTCCGTCCGTACCTGTAAAAGCCTGCTTATTTTCATAAAGTCGATATTTTCATTTTTTATCACACTCTTATAATACGGCAAAGCAAGCTTATGGAATTCTTCAAGCGGCAACTTCCTTATATATTCACCGTTCATCCAGTTTAATTTATTTATATCAAAAATAGCAGGAGCTTTATTTATTCCTTCAATAGTAAAAGAATGTATAAGTTCCTCAAGGGAGAAAATTTCCTGAGTCGTGCCCGGGCTCCAACCCAATAACGCAACATAGTTTATCACAGCCTCTGGAAGGTACCCCATTGAAATTAAATCCTCAAAGGAAGGATCGCCAGCTCTCTTGCTTAGTTTTTGACCTGTCGGCCTTAAGATTAGAGGCAGATGTACATATATAGGTATTTCCCAGCCAAATGCTTCATATAGCAAGTTATATTTCGGAGTAGAAGAGAGATATTCATTACCTCTTACCACATGGGTAATTTTCATTAAATGGTCATCTATTACATTCGCAAAATTATATGTTGGCAGACCATCGGACTTTATTAAGATTTGGTCATCTAATTGATCATTTTCAACGGTAATAGCACCGTAAACTGCATCAATAAAGGTAGTAGTGCCACTATCAGGCATTTTCTGCCTTATTACGAAAGGTTGGTTTTCCCCGAGTTTTTTAGCTATTTCTTGTTTTGAAAGATTAAGGCAAAAACGGTCATATTTATTTGTGACGCCCAAGGCTTCCTGTTCCTCTTTGAGTTTTGCAAGCCTTTCCTTGCTGCAAAAACAATAGTATGCACTTCCCATATTTATTAACTTTTTGGCGTATTCCATATATATATCTTTTCGTTGGCTCTGAATGTAGGGACCATAGTCTCCTCCGACATCTGGGCCTTCATCATGCTGTAAGCCGGCCAATTTGAGGCTTTTGTAAATAACATCAATTGCTCCTTCAACATAACGCTCCTGGTCTGTATCTTCAATCCTGAGTATAAATTTCCCGTTATTTTTTTTTGCTATCAAGTATTCATATAATGCTGTCCTTAAATTTCCAATATGCATATATCCTGTAGGACTTGGAGCAAATCTAGTCCTAACTTCCTTGGTCATTATACAATCTCCTTTCATGTAGTAACTGTATGTAGGATAAAAGGCTTAACTTAGGAAAAGTTAATATCATTATATGCCGTAAGTGAATGGATGTCAAGGAGTAGAAGATGGGTAAGATGGGTAGGGTGCGATTTATTTTTGTGTAACATAAATTTCCATAAATAGATGTAATCATCCTGAACAACCAACCGATTAAAAGATATGATGTTATCAGAATTATACCTAAAAGGAGGTTTTGATAACATGGAAAGAAACGAAATACAAAGTGTAGACAAAATTATAGGGGAGTATAAAGAAGAATTGAAAAAACTGTTTAAAGGGGAGAGAGTAAAGAGTTTTGACAAAATTACAGGTAAAGCAATAGAGAAAATTAAAAATGAATTGAAAAAAGCAGCAGAAGAGGTTACGGAAGAAGAGAATAAAAAAAACAGGATATGAATGTCCCAGATGCGGACGAGAAATAAAACCGAACAAGTATGACGCTGAAAAAGAAATAGTGGGGATACATTTCAAATTGAACCGTAACTTTTCAGAATAAGTAATATTAAGTAATATTATTTTTGTAAAAAGTGGC
>JABUEW010000099.1 GCA_013314855.1 Bacillota bacterium
ATATAACTGGCACAGATAAAGATGACGATACAATAACATTCGCTACAAGCGGAACTCTCTATGTTACTTCAGCAACCAAGATATTCAAAGTGACAGGACTTAAGAACTCCGATATCGTACCGGTTGAATGGGCATCAATTGAAAACGCAAAATCATTTGACGGAGTAAAAGGTGTAGTATACGCTGATAGCAGCAAATCACTGGCTAAGATGATAATTATTACTGACGGTTTTGATAAGCTTGCTGACAGCACTGTATATTATGGGTATATAACAGCAATGGCTAAAATAAATGCAAACGAGTACGAACTTACAATAGATCTTGGAGAAGAAGAAAATGTAGTATTCAACAAGAGCGAAATCGGCTCCGGAGTGGCTGTAGACACAGTAGTAAGCTACCAGTTGAACAACAGCAGCAAAGGTATCAAAGCTACTAAACTTGACGGTACAACCAAATACGTTGAAGACGTAGACGGTAGCTATGTGAAGTTTGTAGGTGATGCAAACTACACTAAGGTAAGCGCAGACGTAGTTGTATATGACATCGATGGAGACAAGAGAGACTTCGCTGACCTTGATGATGCAGCCGACGGAATAGCAAACAAAGTTGTATTCTATGCAAACGGTTCTGGTGTAATCCAGGTAATAGTAGTAGAAGATTTCGAAGCACAACTCCCGTAATACACTAAGAACTGAACTAAAAAAGATGCGGTGGTGAGTAGCCACCGCATCCTTTTTTTCTCCTATTGAAGAGCAATGTCCGTTACAACATCACTGTCATCAACAGTTATTTCGAATTTCAATTTAAGTCCTGTGGCTGTATCAGTAAAGGTAACTGTATAAATCCCTTCTCCACCAAGGGTTGTTCCGTCTACTGCCAGATTACTTCCAACAGCCAATGTACCACCGCCATTATAATTGTGGACGAAACTGAACGAAGAATTGTTTGTAAAGACAGCATCTCCGCCGGTAATCCTGTAACTGATTACTTCAGCAACTACATTAGCAGTGTAATCTTCGATTATGATAGCTTCAATTACTCCTGACCCGTTTTTGAACACTCTTATTTTGTTTGCAATATTCCCATCGCGGTCTTCAAGATCACCGTAATCTCTCTTATCACCGTCTTCATCATACACAACTACATTCTTGCTGACTTTAGTATAGATACTATCACCATAGAACTTCAGGAAGTAGTCATCTACATCGTAGATGTATTCAACAACACCATTCTGTTTTACTGCCGATATACCATTTCCTGCATTGTTAAGTCTGTACCTGATTACGGTATCAACAGCCACTCCAGAGCCAACTTGACTTTTATCAAATATAACATCTTCTTCGTCTTCGCCAAGATCTATTGTCAGCTCATATTCATCAGAGCTAATTTTAGCCATGGCAGTAACGTATCCGTAGTATATTGTCTCGTCCGAAAGCTGGTTAAAGTTGTTCGTAATAATTATCAGCTTGGCAAGCGATTTGGAACTGTCCACATACATCGCAGCTTTCACATCTGTGAAAGACTTCGCATTCTCAATTTCTGACCATGTCACTGGCTCAATATCAGCGTTCTTGGTGCCAACTACTTTAAATATCGCTGTGGATGATGTTACATAAGTAACACCAAATCCGGTTACGGTTATTGTGTCGTCACTTTTGTCAGTATCTGTCACATCTGCTTCAACTGCAAATGCATCGGCAATAACTTCCTGCAATTCACTTACTTCACCATATTTATTAAGTTTGTATCTTATACCTGCAAGGTCTCCGCTTAAAAGACCACCCGCTTCAGTAATTGATTTTTCGGCAATGTCGCTCAGTGAAATGGAAACATTATTTGCATCTTTTATAGTTGCATCCTCTGCTACCCTGTAAGTTACGATCTTGCCTTCAGTATTTACTAGCCTTACCAGGTCACCGTTAATATCCGAAGCATATTTGATGAATACAGCATAATTCCAGTCGGATGTAACACCGTCTACGTCACCAACTACATATATGGCCCTGCCTTCGTAGTCCTTGTACACTATTACATCTTCGCCGAGCAGGTCATCATAATCATCAACATCAGTCTTCTTGCTGTACTCGTCACCATCATCGGTGGAGTAGTACACGCTTGCCACCGTAGTCTCATTGATCTTGGTTCCGTCAACATATACTGCGCTGCCGGTTACCCTTGTCAGGGTTCCCTCATCCCTGTCGGAAGTCACCACTATGAAGTAATCGTCCCCGGTCTTATTTACAAATATTATATCATTAGCTTTGATAGCGCCCAGGGATGCTACCTTATGGTCTCTTATTACCGTTATGTCATCCGCATCAGCTAGCCTAAGCGTTCTTACCGAGCCTGTTCCAACGAAGTATTTAATCTCTTCCTTTGAGGTGCTTACGCTTGTTACCATTCCACCTCTTACGTAAGTCATATCGTAAAGGACGGCCTCGGTAATCCTGCTGTTGTTGATTATGAATTTGCCATACTGCCCGTCTGCCATGTCATTTACTTCATCTGCATCAATCGTAGTCCTATAGGTCTTTCCGGCATTGTAGAGCGTGATTTTGTCATTCCTTGTTACGTTATCTTCATCGTCTATTGAATCGTATATTACTCTGGAATCTGTGCTGATATACACTATAATGCCTTTGTATTTCCATGCGGTAACAGTGGCATGCAGAAGACCATCGATGACTATACCGTCTGCCACCTTAAGGGTATCACCGTCTATTACGATTTCCCTTTCTTCCTTGTCTAAGTCCTCCACTTCCTCCTCTTCGTATACCGTAACACCCAACTTTGTATTCAGAAGGGTTTTTTCGGCCATTACCGTATATTCTGTTGTATCTCCGTACGTAGTCCTGCCCATCAACTCAATCTCTAGTGAATTGTCAAGCATCTGGGCTACCGCTCCCCTGGGAGCGCCCACTCCTGCTACTACTATTACATCATCGGTAACACCCAGTTCAGCAGCTTTTGCCAAGTAGCCGGCAGGATATCCACCCATTACTGCCGGTTCATATCCAAGTGCCCTAACTATCATTGTTATCGCCTGTTCATACGTCACAGCGTCACCGGGGCCAAAAGCCGTATCGCTGTAACCTTTGATAACGCCCTGCTCGGTAGCCACGTTGATGTAACCCCATGCCCAACTATAGGCATCTGTTACGTCGGCAAATTTTGTGGGAATTGTTGAAAACTTTGCTGCCGCTTCCAGTCCGAGAGCCCTTACAACAAGCACTGCAAACTCAGCCCTTGTGATGGAATCATACGGTCTGAAGCCCCTATCGTCACCAATCATTATGCCGAGGGCGCCAAGCCGCATGACTGCGTCTTCGTATTCTGTTCCTACCACATCATCGGCCGGTGCTGCTGCTGCAAAGCTAACCGTTCCAAGCACCAAAGCCAGTGTAAGAACAAAGGCCAGAAGTTTCTTCATGCCTCACGTCCTCCTTTAATTCTATTTATGGATAAATTGTCATGTCACGCTGTATTTTTATCCATACATTTCCAAGACAATTATATCATTGGGTTAATTTGGTATCAATGAATGACGCCCAATTGTAATATAACTGTAATACTTTAGACAAGCTAAAGGATTATGTCGATATAGATATCTGAGAACATTGTTTCTTATATCCGGGTACCAGCTTATTTACAATAGACAGAGCTTCTTCCGTGTCTTCATCTATTAAGATATGCCTGAGACTTTCAAGTTCCTTCAGTGCTTCTATGTTATTTTCCAATGGCTTACCGATAAAAATCTTACTGTGTTTGGTTGCTTTTAAAACCTCCCGTTCCATAAACAGCTCCTCATACAACTTTTCCCCAGGTCTCAATTCTGTAATCTCTATCGGTATGTCTTCTCCCGGCTCAAATCCCGAAAGCCTTATTAAATCCTTTGCAAGGTCCATTATCTTAATAGGCTCTCCCATATCCAGCACAAAAATCTCGCCTCCCTCAGCCATTGCCCCTGCCTGTATTACCAGTTGGGCAGCCTCGGGTATGGTCATGAAATACCTCGTGATGTCGGGATGGGTAACCGTTACGGGCCCCCCTTCGGCAATCTGGCTTTTAAACAACGGTATAACACTGCCGCTGCTGCCCAATACATTGCCGAACCTCACCGCCGCATACCTGGTACCGCTGTGCTTATCCATCATCTGTACCGTCATCTCGGCAATCCTCTTGGTGGCCCCCATGACGTTTGTGGGGTTGACGGCCTTGTCGGTGGATATGAGCACAAACTTTTCGACGCTATATTTATCCGAACACTCAGCAACATTCAATGTCCCAAAAACATTATTCTTTATCGCCTCCGTAGGATTATCCTCCATTAGGGGCACATGCTTGTGGGCCGCAGCATGAAAGACAACATGAGGCTTATAAGCTTGGAAAATGCTGTCCAGTCTGGCCTTATCCCTTATAGAGGCAATCAGTATCTTGGTCTGGATTTCCGGATGGTTCCTTGTCAACTCAATCTGCAGATTATATGCATTGTTTTCGTATATGTCGAGTATGAGCAGGAGCTTGGGATCAAACCGCGCTATCTGCCGGCACAACTCCGACCCTATGGAGCCTCCTCCCCCGGTCACCAGTACCACCTTATCCCTGAGGTACCCCGATATCTCTTCTATGTTCAGGTCAACCGGCTCCCTGCCCAGCAGGTCCTCTATCTGAACGTCCCTTATCTGCTTTACATCCACCTTGCCGTCTATGAGCTCGTAGACCCCGGGCAGTATCCTCAGTTTGCTCCTGGTGTCCTTGCACATGTCTATGATATGCCTTATATCCTTCTTGTTGGCCGAGGGTATTGCAATGATTATCTCATCTATATCAAGGTCCCGGGCAACCTCCTTGACCTTCTCTATGGCACCCAAGACAGGGACGCCATGTATCCTTCTCCTATGCTTCTCTTTGTCATCATCAAGAATTGCCAGCGGCTTTGCATTCAGCTCAGGATGGTTTCTAAACTCCCTGATAACCATAGCGCCGGCTTCCCCAGCCCCTATAATAAGGGCATTTTTGGGATGCCCATTTTGACCGTTCAGTTTCAAGGCATGGTAAGTGCTCCCCATAAGCTCTCTCATTAGCCTGTACCCAAACCTGCTGCCTCCTATAAAGAATATATCCAGTATGAAGGCCAGGACATAGATGCTCCTCGGGAGGTTGGACTGCATCAGAAAGAGGTAGCTTATTGAAATAGCGTTAGCAACTCCAGCCGCGACAATAATCTGCAGCACATCAATAACTCCCGCATAACGCCACAGGTTTTTATACAAGCTAAAATAGTAAAAGGCAGCTATTTTTATTGCTATAAGAATAAAGGCTGTCTCAACGAATATATCGAAGTATTGCTTGGGTAAATTACCTTCAAACCTAATTATAAATGCAAATATGTATGATAAAATAATAAGCACTATGTCTGTTATTATTAATATTACTGGTCTATAATGGCTCCTCATGAAACTAACCCCCGTTAGCTATAAATGTTTAACTTCCTCTTAAGGCCAGATACAACCGCATCCACATCTTCTATCTTCATGAAACAGATTATTGCAAAGTATATTGCCGCACCCGCTCCTATAGTCAGTACCAGGGACAGATTAAAGTTCATCCTGGTAATTAGTATACCATAAACTGTTCTGGCAAAGACACCCATAATAAGTGATGCACATAAGATTTTTACAAACGAAATGGTTATGCTCTTCATCCCGAACGGACCGATTTTTTTCCTCAAGCCTATAAAGAGCAGCACGGTACAGAATATCGCGGATATGCTTGTCGCCAGGGCAAGGCCCCCAAGACCTAGGAATCTGGACAGGACAATGTTCAATATGATGTTCATCACTACAGCTATAGCCGCATTGACCATGGGCGTTTTTGTATCCTGCAAAGAATAGAAGGCCCTGGACAGAACCTCCCTCAAACCGAACCCAATCATCCCTATGGAATAGAAAAACAATGCATAGGAAGTCATGGATACTGCATCGGCATCAAAGGCCCCCCTGCCGAACAGGAGCTTGACTACCGGCTCTGCAAATATCATTGCCCCTACTGTGGCGGGGATAACCAGCAGGTTGATAGAAGTTATGGCTTCGGACAGTGTTTTCTTAAGCCCGGCCATATTGTTCTCCGCTGCCATTTTGGATATCATCGGGTACATCACGGTGGCTATGGATAAAACAAATATGCCCTGGACAAACCCGTTGAGCCTGTTGGCATAGTTAAGGGCCGATATCCCTCCCACCGCTATGCGGGAGGCCAGGGTCCTGTCCACCAGTGTGTTGATTTGATTCACCGAAGTGCCCAGTATCACAGGCAGTGATAAATAAATCATCCTCATCAAGTGCTTGTCCCTTTTATCAAGCACAAAACTGTACCTATATCCTTTTTTATACGCAAAGGGCAGTAAAAATATCAGCTGTGAAGCAATGGCCGCAATGATACCGACAGACAGTATAACTTTATTGAATCTGGAGCTTAAGACAATGGAAGCGATAATGATTATATTAAACGGGAAACCTATCAAGGCCGGAACCGTAAAGTTCTTCTGTATCTGCAAATAGCTCTTGAATATATAGGCTGTACCCATAAAAAATACCCCGAATATGCTGATACGTGTAAAGGAGACCGCCAACTTCAACGTATCCCCTTCAAAGCCTGAAGCAAACAGCTTGACAATGGGACCTGTAAATATCAACCCTATGAGAACAATAAAAGTGCAGACAAGAAAAAGGAAACTTATGAGGTTGTTTGAAAACCTGTCTGCCGCTTCAATGCCTCTTTCCTTTACAATGCTGCTGTATATGGGAATATAGCTTGTGGCTATCCCGGTACCGACAAAGGCAAATATAACGGTAGGAATGGTAAGGGAAATCAAGTAAGCGTCACTTATGCCGGACGCTCCATAAAAATAAGAGAGGGTAATCTCTCTGGTAAAACCAAGTATTTTTGATAGCACTTCAAGAAACATAAGAAGTAATGCAATCCGCTTCATTTAACTGTACCTCGTTAATTATTATGTCATATTCAGTTACAGATTTATTAAAATTAAATCTTACATAATTAAACTTCGTTTGCATTATTTACATAAATAGGAATTGTAATCATATACATTCATGGCTTATGCAGTATTATTCATCAAGTAATACTACCATTCTTTCAAGGTTGTTTACATAACAACACATCATCTATGATTTTTCCCCTTAAACCTTTTGCCAAATTACCTTATTTACTATTTTTGTATAACTCTGGATTATTCTTATTACCTTCACCGACACATTGGTGTCTATATAATCAGTCACAGGAGCAACTAACTCAGAATTTTCCCACATACTTTTGCACAGTTCAACAGCTTGTAAAACATCTTCTGTCTTTATACCACCTAAAATAATAGCCCCTTTATCTAAAGCTTCTGGTCTCTCTGTAGAAGTTCTTATTGAAACAGCAGGGAATCCCAGTATTGAGGCTTCTTCCGGAACAGTTCCACTGTCAGAAAGCACACAAAAAGCATTTAGCTGGAGCTTATTATAATCAAAGAACCCAAATGGTTTTAAACTTCTAATCAATGGATGAAATTCAAATCTCCTTTTTTTAATAATATTTTCGCTTCTCGGGTGGGTAGAGTAAATTACTGGTATTTTATAATGTTCTGCAATAGCATTTATAGCTGTCATCAATGATAAAAAATTATTTTCATTATCTATGTTTTCTTCTCTATGAGCAGATACTAAAATATATTTTCCTTCCTCTAATCCAAGCTTCTCTAAAATCTTGCTGTTATGGATTTTATCTTCATGTTTTTTCAAAACTTCAGTCAAAGGCGAGCCCGTAACGTAAATATGTTCTTTTCTATACCCTTCTGCCAGCAAATATCTTCTTGCATGTTCTGTATATGGTAGGTTTACATCTGCAATATGATCAACTATTTTCCTATTTATCTCTTCTGGAAGGTTTTGGTCGAAACATCTATTTCCAGCTTCCATGTGGAATATAGGTACTTTTAATCTTTTTGCTGGTATAGCAGATAAAGCAGAGTTTGTATCCCCTAAAATAAGTAGTGCATCAGGTTTTTCTTTCTCTAATATATCATAAGATTTAGCTATTATATTGCCTATTGTTTCTCCAAGATTTCTACCTACACTATTTAAATAATAATCTGGCTCGCGTATACCCAAATCTTCAAAAAATACTTGATTTAGAGTATAATCCCAGTTCTGCCCCGTATGAACTAATATATGATTAAAATATATATCCATTTTCTTTATTATCTCGCTAAGCCTTATTATTTCTGGCCTTGTCCCTACTATTGTCATAACTTTTAGTCTGTTCATGTTAATTCCCCTTTACCCAATATTAAATAATGTGGATATAACTCCTTGTGTTCTACAATCCATTCTTTCATTTCCTTTACCATATCCTCATATGAAGGAACAGTAAAATTAAAGTCTTTTCTGTTATTAATTAATGACTTATCTACAATAATATCATCACATTTATTTATAACTAGTTGATTGTTTCTGAAATACTTATTAAAAAGCTTAAGCAACTCGTATTTGCTTATCTTTTCATTATTTACAAGGTGATATAACCCAACTACGTTGTCTCCAAGTGCTTTTTCTATAGCTTTGGCTAAAGTAAGACTTGTTACACCTGTCCATATAGCTTTCGTATAACCGTTTATTGTCCCGTTTTGTTTCATGAACCAGTTAAACAAGCCCATGCCATTCTTATTAATATCTGGACCAATTATCGAATTTCTAAATGTTAAATCTTTATTGTTCTCTAATTCTCCCAGGGCCTTTGACCTATCATAGAATGTTTCACCATCTCTTAATGAGGTTTCGTTATAATTTCCAGTTTTGCCGGAAAAAACACAATCAGTGCTCATCTGAATAACTTTAGTCCTAGAATCTTTTAAGATATAACTAAGAAAATGCGGTAAATAACTATTCAGCAGTACGGCTTGATATTTGTTATTGTCAGCATTTTGATTTAGTATGCCTATGCAATTGACTACTGCATCATAATCACCTTTCTCAATAATACCTTCAACCAATTTAAAGTCTGTTACATCTCCAATGACATTATCACAAAAAGGAAAAGGCCTTCTGGAAAAAGTAACTATATTATGCCCCTGTTCTTTTAAAAATATAGCAATTGTGTGTCCAGCCATTCCGGTAGCCCCTAATATAAGAAATTTCATAACATCGCACCTCTATTCTAACTTTGATTATGGCATATTATCCTTAGTAACTGCAACTTCTTTTATATACTTGTTGCTCTTCCAGTCTTTTAATTCCTGTTTTATATAGTCTAGCTGTGATAGTTTTTCTTTAATCTGCTCAATGTTAAGACGCTCTGTATTATGTGAGTTATATTCATTGTATTTTGATAACTGTTCATTTCCTTGAATAAAATACTTGTCATAATTTAAATCGCGATTATCTGCAGGAACCCTGTAAAATTTCCCTAAATCCTCAGCCACCAGGTATTCTTCTTTTGTAAGTAACGTCTCGTAAAGTTTCTCACCGTGACGTGTACCAATTATTTTTATTTCATTATTTGCATCAAATATTTCTTTTACTGCCTGGGCAATGTCTTCTATCCTGGCTGCCGGGGACTTTTGGACCATAATATCTCCTGGTTGAGCATTTTTGAAAGCGTATACCACTAGCTCTATTGCCTCATCAATACTCATTAAAAATCTCGTCATATTAGGATCTGTTACCGTTAAAGGTTGTCCGTTCTTAATTTGCTGAATGAAAAGAGGGATTACTGAGCCCCTGGAAGCCATTACATTACCATATCGTGTGCCACATATTAAAGTTTTGTCCGGTGAAACAGTTCTTGATTTCGCAATAAATACTTTCTCCATCATTGCTTTAGAAATTCCCATTGCGTTAATTGGATACGCTGCTTTATCTGTTGACAGGCAGATTACTTTTTTTACTCCCAGCTCTATAGCTGCAGCAAGTACATTCTCTGTACCTATTACATTTGTTTTCACAGCTTCAAGAGGAAAAAACTCACAAGATGGGACCTGTTTTAATGCTGCAGCATGAAATATGTAATCAACTCCATACATTGCATTTTTTATACTGGATAGGTCTCTAACATCACCCAAGTAGAACTTAATCTTATCATTTTTATAATACTTTCTCATGTCATCCTGTTTTTTCTCATCTCGGGAAAAAATCCTTATTTCCCCTATATCAGTATTTAAGAACCTCTTTAAAGCAGCATTTCCAAAAGTACCCGTACCTCCTGTTATTAACAATGTCTTATCCTTAAACATTTCAATCTCCCTCTCGCTAACAAATTATATTGTATCGTTTATGGAAAAATATCCAGAAAAATAGTATAGCAAGATATGCAAAGTAATTTTCCGGTGCAATCATTAATTGATTATTTGCCGGAACAAAAACCAGCATAATATTCAGCGATGAAAAAAGTAATAATGAAACAGGATTTTTATATTTTAAAGCTTCTAAATATGCCACAGAATAAATTAATGCAATATAGAAGAAGAATATAAGGGATCCAAAGAATGTTAAATCCGATGCCAAGTACGGAAAAACTGTATGCCATTTCGACCAGGCCGGCCATCCAAATATCTGCTCCATTCTAAAAACATAACCGTCTATATAGAAAAAAGGAAATCCTAAAAACCTGTTAGCTATTACGGCTAGGGAATATGAATGGCCCAGACCGTATGTCCATTGAAAAGGTGTACGCAAGCAAAGCGATAGCCCATAATACCCACCTGCCAAATAGCTAGTTAGAAGGATAGATAATGGAAAGCCCCATTTGTCTCCAAATATTTTATAAACTATATGTTGCTCATCCATATAAACATGGTAGGAGGCCTTATCATTATAGTTATAAACATTAATTCCTATTGCATCATATCTTTCTTTAAGAATATAAGTTAATAGAAAAGCTGCTATTAATAATGTTACCAATATATATTTCCTGTACGCTTTTAATTTTTTGGGACTATAAATCACAGCATAAACACTTAATATATATATTGTTAAATCCCCGATAATTTTCTGCTTTCCTGTTAATATTATTGTAGTAAAAACAAGAAGTCCCCAGGAGAATATTAAAAGTATTTTCCATCTCTTACTGAGTTTTTTAAAATAATAAAGCCCTAGCACAATAGATGCCTGCTTAAAAATACCTGTAAACATTGTAAGTAATTCTAGTAATGAGTAACGTCTTCCCGAGTTTCTTACAAATCCAGTATAAAGGTCAACATATGCCTGGCCTAAGTCTTTTATAGCAAATCCATGCTTAAATATAAAATCAATAAAACTCCAAATAGATAAGATAAAAGTAATCATAATGCTAACCTTTGTGAATATCATTATCTTCTTTTCAATGTTTTCAAATCGCTTACAAGGCTTTGTTTTACTTGCTAATTCTATTCCTATAAAATAAGCGGTTATAAAGAGCAAGATAAAAACAGACATAAAACCGGCTACTGACAGCTTATTGAAATCTCTATATTCTAACGGTCCAAAAAAGCTAATAAGCATGGTAAATAATATGTATATGATAAAATATTTTAGCGGTTTGTATAACATATTGAATCCTCTATCTGTAATAATTTTTGAAAATATGATTTACTTTTTGTATAAAAGTTGTTTACGTTCATTGGATTGTTGTTCTGTATATATTCCTTCATATATTTCACATGTTCGTTGTCCAATACTATTGATTGAAGGACTGCTTCATAAAAACTAATTTCATCACATGTCTTAGATACAAAACCTGTTTTTTCGTTAATTATATACTCCCTCACATTACTGCTGGGAGTTGTTATTACCGGTGTATGACATGCGTATGATTCAGCCAGTTTTGTTGGAAACCCAGCAAGGGTAACCCTGTTGATCTCTCTTGCAAAAAGTGAAAAATCAGAATTTGATATTATTTCAATGGCAGCACTATGTACAACCCTACCTTTAAATTCTAAACAGTCATTTAGCTCTTTTACTCCTCTTCCTAATTCTGGATAGTATCTTAACAAAGATTCCTGGTCTACACCGGCAAATATGACCTTAAATTTATATCCTTCATGTTTTAACTTATAAAATGAGTTAATAATCCAGTCAAGCCTATCTTTTTCCCTAGATTTGCCTGGACTACCTACATAAGAATAAATTTTAAACTCTCTATCAAATTGCCTTTTTTCAACAGCATATTTCCGGTCTGTGTTATCAACCAAGCTGGGAATGTTTAAAGTATTACAACCCTTGCTTTTATAATAATCTACTAAATAATTGCTCGCACAGATCACGTTATAACATCTTTTATTTATGTGCCGCATTCTTAAAAAGGTATCGAAATCCTTAATCATGTTGCTAGGAAAAGTTCTTTTTGATTTCCCATACCATTCTGTAGCATCGGAAATAATTATTATATTATTTCTCTTACAAAATTGGCGAAGTTGTTCAAGGGCAATAGCTGGATAATTATATGCAACAATTGCACAAATTTTATTTATACCTATATGGTTAACTATGGTTTTAATGTAATCTATCCGTGTAATATATTTAAACCACTGCATTGGTGTTTTCGGATAGGGATATTCATATATAGTAAATTTGCCTAAATGATAACATGAATCAGTTATTTTAAACCCAGGTCTATCTTCCAATGAAGAGTTTAGTCCGATAATTATTACATCACATAATGTTACTTCGCTGATAATCTTACTGTTTGCTAATACACGATGTGATGAAGCATTCTTATCTGGAAGTTCCATTTCTCCTATATACAGTATATATTGGTTCACTAGTTGACACCTCTTAGCAAAATATACTTTATGTCTCTTGATTATGTGTACTTTCTCAAGCACTCTTCCAAAGATTCTTCCTATGTTTTTTATTATTATAAACTTGTCAGCTTAATGAACTCTTTATCCTATATAGCTGAAAAGCTTTAAATTTGAAAACAACTGTAAATGTGTAGATAAAATAGAAGATATCTTCCTAGATACTTAAATAATAAAATTATATCAATAATAATCTATATACCAGTTAAGAAACTTTTCTATACCTACATTAATACTTGTTTCAGGCCTAAACCCCACATCCCAAATTAAATCATCTACATCAGCATATGTAATGGGTACATCTCCATCCTGCATTGGTAAAAATTCTTTTTTTGCTTTTTTACCGATTCTTTCTTCCAAAATTTCTATAAAATTTATTAAATCTACCGGTTTGTTATTACCTATATTGTATACTTTATAAGGTGCAGTGCTTGTCCCAGGATCTGCTTTTTCTTCATCCCAATTTGGGTTTAACTTTGGAGGATTATTTAACAGTCTTATTACTCCCTCAACCACATCGTCTATATAGGTAAAATCTCTTTTCATATTTCCAAAATTAAATACCTTAATAGGTTTATCATTCATTATCGCTTCTGTAAACAAGAATAATGCCATATCTGGTCTACCCCACGGTCCATATACCGTGAAGAATCTTAGCCCCGTAGTAGGTAAACCAAATAAATAACTATATGTATGTGCCATAAGTTCATTAGATTTTTTTGTGGCTGCATAGAGACTTATAGGATGGTCTACATTATGGTGCACGGAAAATGGCATCTTAGTATTCATACCATAAACGGAACTGGAAGATGCATAAATTAAATGTTCAACTTTGTGATATCTGCACATTTCAAGTATATTCAAAAAACCTACTATATTGGACTGGATATATACATCTGGATTATTAATGCTATGCCTCACTCCAGCTTGAGCAGCTAAGTTAACTACTATATTGATTTTATTTTCAATAAATATACTTTCTAGTACTTCTTTATCCTTCAAGTCTGCATATATAAACTTAAACTTATTGTATTCTTTAATAATATCTAGCCTAGCCTTTTTTAAATTTACATCATAGTAGTCATTTAAGTTATCTAATCCAATAACTCTGCATCCTTCATCAAGTAATCTTTTAGATAAATGAAACCCTATAAAACCCGCAGCCCCTGTTATAAAATATATTTTGTTTTTATCTAGCCCTTTAAAGTCACTTTTCATCTTACAACCTCCAGTATAGATAGTTCAATTCTTCCGCTTCTTTGCGGCTGAAAATACCTTTGATATCAATTAGAACATATTTCATGCTAAAGTTATTCTCTTCCATTTCTCTTGCAGCAGCAATTTCTTCAAAAGCATCTATAGTTTGTTCTTCATAATCTTTATATAAATTCTTTAAGTTTTCTAACTTAATAATTTTAAATTCGTCATGGGCAACTGCAAATACTATTGCATCCAAGTTGCTTAAATCTTGCATTTTACTCAAACAGATATTATACTGTTCTCTTACCTCAATGGCATCTGCAATTGGATCTACTACCATCATTTCTATTCCATATTCTTCTAGTTCTTTTATAATATCTATTACTTTTGAATTTCTTACATCAGGGCAATTCTCTTTAAATGTTATCCCCATTATAGCCACTCTGGAACCTTTAATCTGCTTGTCCGCCTTAATAAGACATTTAACCGTATTTTCGGCTACATATTTAGCCATATAATCATTTATTTTTCGTCCGGCAAGTATTATCTGTGAATGATATCCTATTTGTTCGGCTTTATAAGTAAGGTAATACGGATCTACTCCTATGCAATGTCCACCTACCAATCCAGGATAAAACCTCATAAAATTCCATTTTGTGCTGGCCGTTTCAAGTACTGCTTTTGTATCAATACCTAATTTATTAAATATAATTGATAGCTCATTCATAAAAGCAATATTTATATCTCTTTGTGAATTTTCAATGACCTTTGCCGCCTCAGCTACTTTTATGCTTTCCGCCCTGTATACTCCAGCTTCAGCTACCAGTTCATATACTTTTGCTATTATATCAAGTGATTCTTCATCCATACCCGATACTACTTTAACTATTGTTTCTAACCTATGTACTTTATCCCCAGGATTTATTCTTTCCGGGGAATAACCAACCTTGAAATCTAGCCCACACTTATACTTTGATTCCCTTTCTAATATAGGTACACAAATCTCCTCTGTAATACCAGGATATACCGTTGACTCATATACTACTACTGAGCCTCTTTTTAGATTCCTTCCAACTATTTCACTAGCCTTGATTAGCGGATTCAAATTGGGAGTTTTATCAGTATTAATAGGTGTGGGAACTGCAATTATATGAAATCTGGCTTCGCCAAGTTTTTTCTCATCCGAAGTAAATAACACGGTAGTATGCTTTAATGATTCATTCCCTATCTCATTTGTTACATCTATTCCTTGCTTATATTTCTGTATCTTTTCTTCATTAATATCAAACCCTATTACATCTACTTTCTTTGCAAACGCTATCGCAAGAGGTAGCCCTACATATCCTAGCCCTATTATAGAAAGTTTTTCTCGTTTATTCTTTAATGAATCGTAAAGATGCATTTCTTCTCCCCCTTCGATATAAATACTAGTTATATTGCTACAATTTTCATAAAGTAACTCGTTGTGCTACCTGATATATCACAGGTTATAGGAATATTATGGTAACCCAAAAGGTTATGGTATCCCTGCAAAGGATAGCATCAAGCATTTTTAAAGAATGAGTATAAGGATTACTTATCCGAATACTAACTCTTTGATCCTTGAAACGTTAATATCTCGGCCTATAAGCTTATTGATGTAGTAACAAAGGTTGTAGGCCAAAAGCTTGGTCTTTATCCTGGTTATAAGGCCCCAGTATGA
>JABUEW010000100.1 GCA_013314855.1 Bacillota bacterium
AGCAAAACTTGTTTACAATGCAAATTTTTTTGTTATAATATAAATAGGAGTAATTGGGAAACCGCAAAGTGCGGTTGCCACGTGAGTGATTAACTAAAATAATCACCCTGGGCTAGCAGGGTGATTATTTTTTTTCTCCTTTAAATCCCTTAATGATGGAAACAATTAAGGAGATCAGCGATACAACAAACATAAAGGCCATAAATACTATAGAAAATACCTCGTATGTAGTCATATCGCACCACCTCCTTTCTTATGCGAAAGTAGGTGGCAACCACACCCTGCTATTATCCCAATTACTCTTAAATTAATTATACAATATTAGCCATAACTAAACAATCTCCTCCAGACAAATATTTCCTATTAAAATATAAATTAATAACAACCTTATAAAGCGATTTTTTACTGTGTAGTAATATTTGATATCCAAAATAATTCAACCGATATTACGGAAGAACCCGGATGTTGCCGAAATATGCAGGATATATACTATAATATTCACCACATAAATTTAAGTTAAATTTTTGAAAATTTTTATACCAGTCTAATAGTATTTACATTTTGGATATTATAAATTAATTCTATAAGTTATTCTCTTCATTTTCATACTCTTTTATATAATTATAAATAGTCGCTCTACATACTCCCATGAGCTTTGCAAACTCAACACCTGTAATCTCATTCGCCTTCCATCTTTTATAATACCTTTCGAAATTTTCAGGGAGCTTTCTTTCAGGCCTTCCAAGCCTAACACCTTTATTCCTCGCAGCCTGTAATCCCTCCTTAACCCTGCTTTGTATTTTTTCGAGTTCTTTTTGTGCAATATAAGAAAGCAATTCGATCATAAGGTTATTAAGCAATGCAGATAATGTCTCATCTTCGACATTCAGAATAGGAAGATCCAGTATAATAACTTTTACACCTAAGGATTGAAAGTAAGCTAATTCCTGCTTAATTCCCTCATAGTTTCTCCCGAACCTATCCAGTTCTTTTTAAAGTATCACCTTTTTTAATAACAGCTTTTAGCGCTTCATATTGACTTCTGTTAAATCCTTTCCGGATTGCTTGTCTTCAAATATGGCATCAAACTTTACACTATTTTCCTTTTCATAGCTTTTAAACGCTTCCCATTGTTTATCCAATGTTTGGTTGCTGGTGCTGATTCTTATATCCATATAATGCCATTTAATGCTCCTCCCATTTTATTAAAATCCTATTTTTATTATTAAACGTATAAAAAAACCTAGCAATTGCTATTAGACACTTTTGTGTATAAAAAATACCTAATTTTTACAATTTTTTAGACACTTTCTATGGTTTTCGAAGTGTATAAATAAACTTTAGTTTAATTTTACATTTAAAAATGCTAAATTGATTATTATATATATATTTAGTATAACCTGACTTTGACACCTAAATTTTGTAAAATTGCCCTCTCCACCTTGAAATAAGATGGTTTGGGCATTAGTATTGTTGCAAATTTCCCTTGTGAAAAACCAATTTTTTTTGACATCCCCTAAAATTTTTTAATCTCTCCAAGCTTCATATATTTTTTAGTTAAATCAATACCCAAAGCTTCACCAATGGCATCCGTTACATCATCCCTGTAGTCAAACATGTAAATATTCTCTTTGACATGGCTACAACATACATTTCTTAAACTTTCTAATATCCGGGAGGCTGAATATTTGTTATTTAATCTATGCTGGAGAATTCTGGCTATAACAAGCGCAATAAAACAAATGAGGAAGTGTGCCTGTATCCTATCCTCCCCCGACAAGTAGACAGGCCTGGCTTCAAAATCGCTTTTTGTTATCTTAAAAGATTCTTCAATTTTCCATAATCCCCTGTAAATATCTATAATTTCATCATCTGTCTTCTTAAATTCGCTTGTTACAATTGCATAATACCCGTCCAGCAATTCTTCTTCCTTTACTTTTGCTTCATCAAATGCCAGGGCTCCTTTTGGGGTGATTATTTCTCCGGTTTCTTTGTCAAAATAAAGATTTTTTACATACTTTGCAGCTCCATGGGAGGTTGCCCGATTTAATTTCGCCGGATCTCTAATAAGCTCTTTTGCTTTATCCAATGCAGGTTGCCTTTCAGCTTTGGCTCTCCTATCATAATCCTTGCTATAGAATATAACCTGTTTTTCATCAATCTTCACTTTTATCTTTTTTCCATCTTCCTCAACTTCAATTTCCCATGGATACAACCTTGACTTTCTCTTGTATTCGTCTCCGTACCAGGTATACCCGCTATCTTTGAGGATATAAGCTTTTAGCTCCTTGTTCGCACGCCTCACGCTTTGACTGAAAACATAGCCATTATCCCTTTTCAGGTTGTAATATATATTGTCAACCGTATTGATTCCCTTGTCCGCCACAACAATAATCCTTCCAAGGTCAAAATTTCTCCTCATTTCTGTCAATACCGGTACCAAGGTCGTGCAATCATTGTCATTGCCTTTGAACAATTTATATGCAATCGGTATGCCGAGAGTATTTATCAACAAGCCCATCCGGACTATCGGGTCTGGACGGTGCTCCTTTGACACACCATTTCTCCTAAGTTCGTCGGGTTCGTCAATATCAAAATAGTAGTTGGTGACATCGTAGTAAACAGTCTCGGTGTTCCTTCCATATTGCTCTTTTATATGATTGTATATAAATAACTGGAGTGCATCCCTGTGTTTATTGATATGAGTCAGCGCCCTGTAAACGTCAATAAGTGAAAAATCTGAATTCTCAAAAAAATAATTTTTATTGGCAAAGGATTTCTTTTTAGAACATGGAATCAATAGTCTTGAAAAAACCATAAGTTTCATAACGTTGTTCAGACTGTAGTTAATATCAAGATGCCTTTGGCGATTTGTAAGGAATTTATCGATTTCCAGTTCGTGATATATTTTGCTTGCAGCTGCATAGCCGAAATTATATTTATTGAATGTATTTTTATCAAGTTCTTCCTTACACCAAAAAAGCCTTGCACTGCAAGGCCTCTAAAGTTTATTTGATAAATTTTTACTGTCAAACTAGAGATGTCGAATATTGTCGTAAATTTACATTAAAAATAATTATTGACAAATTTTTTGATAGAGTATATAATAAATAATGTCATTATTTACGTAAAATAGTAGTTATACTAGATAATATAAAATAAATATAAGAGTTGACTAATAGAATGTAAAATATTATTACAGCAAATTACTCCCATAACAAGTTTTGATTTGGTAATAGGACAGCAGGATATGGGAATACGTATAATAGAGGAATTACAATATAATAAAAGCACTTATTGGTCGTTAATCGTCGCTAGGTCGCGTTAACTGTTGATAAGGAACATACAACAAAAGTCATTGTAGCTTATTGTTTAGGATAAGCGAAATGGCGAAGCTATTGTCTTCATAAGGGGAAAGTCAAGATGGGCAATTGGTTTGTATTCTTTGTACAAACAGGCAGAGAGCAAACAGCCTGTGATTTTCTAAATAAATTATTTGATAGAACAGAATCTATCGCGTTTATTCCTCAAGTACAGTTGATTTTCAAGAACTCAAAAATAATACGCAAAGAGCTTAAACCGATGTTTCCCGGGTATGTTTTCACTGATTCAGAATTAGACGAGAGAACATTTATAACTCAAGCATCCAGATTTGCAAGATTCTCAAAATGCATATTTAAATTGCTTTATAATGAAAGTATTGATTATATGAAAGTGGCTGAAGATGAAAAGAACTTTTTATTAAGTCTTTGCGATGATAGATATGTTGCAGAAGAGTCTAAAGGATTTATAATTGGCGATAAAATATTTGTTACTTCAGGTCCATTACAATGCAGAGAAGGTATTATAAGGAAGATTGACAGGCATAAAAGACACGCAGAAATTGAAATGACATTTCTTGGCGATAAAAGACGGGTAAGTGTTTCTTTGGAGATTGTGTCAAAGATATTATAATTATATTTTTATGTAGTTGATATACTTCCGGATGGTTATAAGGATATTGCATTTGTAGATATAAATGTATTATAGATTGATGAAAGCACTGTGCTGCTTCCTAAATACATTACCTAGGGGTTGGTGGACGATTTAATGGACATAGTTGCCGAGGGCAATGAACTGGACTGTATAATAAGAGATATAGACTTTCAGGATTAAAATTTATTGTAAATGATAAGCACATTGATTAATTTATTACAATATAAATGAGGGTACTGTTATATAAAATCATGTTTCTCGGACATGTTAAAAAACACATACATTTAGGGTGGTAAAAACTCGGCATGGACATAAAACCCGTACATATTAATACATTTAATTGCTTTGAAGATATGTATATATCAATAGCAGAATGGTTAAAGTGTGGATATATCTTCGCTTTTACCGAATGTTGGGGATTTTCATACAGTAAAAAGGAAGGTTCCAAAATCGAAGAATGTATTTCTTTGAATCGAGAAAATATCTTCAAAAATTTAGAATTGTACCATGGATTGAGTATTAAAAAGGAAGAAGAAACCAGTTACTAAGCTCTAGTCAATATTATAAAAAATAATATAGATGAAGGCCTTCCAGTTGTTATTGCAATCGACAGTTACTGGTTGCCTGGTGATCCGGCATATAAGAATTACCATTTTAAATACCATTATATTATGGTTATCGATTATAATAATGAGAAAAACGTGTTATATTGTATTGATCCGTACTGGAGAAGGGACAAATTTGAATTTCCTTATGAAAATTATAAGAACGCTCATGCTGATTTTGTATTCACATTCGGTTATTTCCCACAAAGCGTAGTAAGTTATTCGTGGATTGATATTGTACATAAAGTTCTTAATAATATGGTAAGAAAAGAAGATGCTAACCCTTTTATTCAAATGAGGGAACTTGCAGTAGATATATACAAAGCGAATATAATAAAAGGGAAATCGATTTATCCGACCCTATTATATTTTTACGCATATCTGAAACGCGGACAAAGCTAAAACTGCTTTTTGCTTGTTTAAATAGAAAGTTTAGTCTTGGTATTGAAGAAGTGATCGAGCAGTTTGCCTTAAGCAGTTCAAAATGGAATCTTGCGCGTTTGCTGTATTTTAAATACAAATGTAAAAACGATGAATCCGATAAAATTATTAAAAAAACAGCATCATTAATAAATGAAATTTCTTATATTGAAGAGAATACATATAATATACTAAAGAATCTATGTAAGACTAAACGTACAAAGGATATCCAAGAAGTCCGGCATGAAGGCAAATATGTTAATATGATGGAAATATCGGTTCACTTTAACAACAAAGCATTTATTAATGACCTCAGCGAGTTTTCCGGCAATTTATGCAGCGGCATACATATCTGGAGAAAGGAAGAACACCCGCAGAACCTGGGGCATTATTTTATCCTTGACAGCATTCTCAAAGAAAAAATTTTATATTTGGATAAAATAAAATTCCTATTACCAGAATATGGGAAAAACGATAATATTGTCTGCTGTGGACAAAAGATATCAGTACCCGAAAAAAATACCGAACACTTGCATTACTTGGGTGTGGCTATTATAATACATGTGATTATTTAAAAATTGAATATATTGATGGCTCAATAGAAAACATTTTTATTTATTTGACATTTTTTCTGGGAGTTGTGGAAACATACAATAATGAAATGATTGCATGGTCTGGAAAAAGTGCTTATAAAAATGATAAAGGAGAAGTGATAGTTAATAAATTGCCTTCGAATATATTTGCTAGTTTTTATTATTTAAAAAACAATAAGAAAAAGAAGGTTAGGCAAATAATCATGCCTGATAATAGCAATATGCATATATTTGCAATTTCCATGATGTATTAAATAAGTATAGGTTCTCACATATATGCATGGATTCATTTAACTGTTTTAAAGACATGCCATGCTATGACAAAAGATATAGTTACAAGAAAAAACGTTTAAATCTTACATTGCCCGGATGTAGTTTTTGTAGCGGATACGGTTATTGAGAATTTAATATGACAGCGGCTCAATAGAAACATCTTAGTTGACTTGATATTTTCCAGAAGGTATTGGAACATACAGTAACGAAATGATTTTGTGGCCAAGGCCAAAGAAAAGTGGCTTGCAAAAATGACAAATCTAGACTATATAGAGGTTGTTTTTATGGTTGAAGTATATGGTATAAGAATCGACACTAATATAGATGAAAACATTTTTTACAACCTGTTGGAACTGGTTTCTCTTGAAAAAAGGAAGAAAATAAAACGGTACAGATTTTTTGAAGATTCCCATAGGTGCCTTCTTGGAGACATATTAGCAAGATATGCTATTTGTATAAGGTTAGGCGTAAATAATAATAAACTTAAATTCGGTAAAAATGAATATGGCAAACCCATCCTGCTTGAACCAGCAGGCATTCATTTTAATATCTCTCATTCAGGCAACTGGGTGGTATGCGCGCTAAGCGATAAGCCTATCGGAATAGATATAGAAGTCATCAAACCAATTGAATTCAGTATTGCTAAAAGATTCTTTTCGAAAGATGAATATAATGACTTATTAAATCAAGGAAAAGATCAACAATTAGAATATTTCTATATGTTATGGACATTGAAAGAAAGTTACATTAAGGCCGTCGGAAAAGGGCTGTACATTCCATTGAATACATTTACAGTAAGAATAGAGAATAGCAATATAAGCATAGATATTAAAAATAAGCACAATCCCTGTTACTTCGAACAATATAAAATAGATAAGGGTCACATTATTGCGGTATGTATATTTAACGAAGATTCCAAGCTGGATATGCATGATATTAAAATAATAATTCCATCGCATTTGTTGACTTTAAAAAAGATATTTAAGATTTGTAAAGCTATAATGTTTTAAAGGAGAAAAACAATAGATGAAAAAAGAATGTATAAAACTGCCATTTGTTGTGCCCCCTATTATTACATACAGCACCATATCATTTCCACTTGCAGTTATACTTACTGACAACAAAACGTTGGATTGGTTCTATTCAAATTATATTAACTTATTATCAACATATGATTCCAGTCAATCCGATAGTGTGAAAAAATCTTTTAAATCATATGCCCTAAATTTTATTGGCGGTGATAGTTTTGGAGGAGTTCCGTTTATAGAATATAAAGCAAACAGAAAAAGCCTGCTTATTGTGAATTTAAATTTTGCGCAAAAAATATAAAAATCATGATGTCGGATTATTTAAATAGCCGAATTTCAATGGAACATTTCAATATATACTATGAGGACAGCAAAGGCACGGCAATACCTCCGGATAAAGAAACAAATTATGAATTTTGCTACAATTCGCATTTTAAAACAAAGCACATTTATGGGGTTGAATGCTACAGATTTGTCAATGATTATTTGAAATATATAATACACAATTTGCTATATTCGAGAATTGATATCAGGATATTTAGACTGCTAATGGAACATAAAAGACTTATGGTAGAAAGATTAAAACATTATCATTGCTGTGATTATTTTAATGTTGATATATCAAAATATATTGAAATTGCAGGAAAAATAAGCGAAGAGTTCAGCAAAATTTTCTATTCTATTTTAAAAAACAGAATTAAGAGAGGCATAGGTGATAATTTACTTATAAAGGTAAAAAACAAAATTATCGAATATGCAATGATTGAAGAAGAATATTTGAATGATGTTTTATTAAAAATTTAGTAAAAACGTGAAAAGAATATAAATAAACATGAGCAACGAAAGTTAAATTTAAGTTGATATAATAGCAAAAAAACTGTATTAAACCAATAAATCCGGGAATATTTTCTTATAAAGGGAATAGGTCTCTCCATATTTGTTTCCTAGAAATTTCAATAAATATCATTTTTCAAGAGCACAAATTAGCATACAGTACTTATGCAAAATTAACTGAACCTTGAAAAATTCATATATTAGGCGCTTAATTTGTCCCAAATGGTTGTTGATACCGGATCTGTGACATCATTTACCTGTTTACTTTTAAGGTCTCTTGATGTTACATTTATAATGTACACAACATTACCTTGAGCAGGAGTATCAAGCATATCGGTTATTATGAACTTGATATTTTCAAGGGTAGCATTATAGCCGTTTTTGACAATTGCCAGCTTAACTTTACCAATATCAGGTAATATAACTCTTCAACAAATCTTTCTTCAAGATAATCAAGCCGCTCTCTTTTTTCTGCCACAAATATGGAAAAAAGCCTTCCTTCACTTATATCTTGGTCTCCTTCAGCAAAAGAGCATATTATTACGCCTTCCCCTTTTTCACGCGTATAGCTGTACACTCTAATATCTTCCGCTATCCTTTCAATCGTTGTACCTGGCTTCAGGTAGTAATACCTGCTCCTATAGGCTTTATCATTTCCGAGCATCCCGGGTATGAAAGAAACATATGTGGAAAGCGAAAAGCGGCCGTTTATTTCAACTATGGGAATTATCACCCCTTCCCCGGCCCCGGTAATTATCGAATCTATGCTGGCAAAGCCATAATAGCCTTTCTCCCATAATTTGCGCCCTATCTTTATTGCACACTCTTCATAGTAATTCCTCTGGCTGTCCGTTAATCCATCAGCAAGCGGGAATTCGCTTCCTATGTAGACAGAACCCTTGTTTATTTGACGCTTGGGCGGTATATAGCAAAGGCGTCCCGACTTGTGGATATATATCTGGTAATTTAAGTCTATTAAGGTATCATGCCACCTTTCAACTATCAGGTCCGTTCTCTTGTCCTTGTTTTTATTCTTACCCAGTATGACCATCAACAGTTGATAATCCTTCTCTGAATCAACAATAAACATCCCCTTGCCGGAGGCGCCATACGCCTCCTTTACAACTATCCTGTTGACACAAGGATTGTTTTTTAAACTGTCAACGGCTGCTTTCGCTTCTTCCACAGTATGACAGATATATCCTTCCGTCACCGGCAATCCCAGTTCCTCTGCCAATATCCTCGCATTTGTTTTGTTGTTTACCCACGCAGTAATGCCTTCAGCAGCACCAATCAATTTGCACCCTGACCTTAATGATATTTCCTCTTCAAAACGCGTTATGGCGTACGGGGCTAATTCAACCTCATTGATTGACCCCTTGGAATTTAGATTTTTAAGCTTTTCTAGCAGTTTTTCATCCCTTAAGATGAGCTCCGATATGCTGCATTGTCCATTTTCACTGCCATAACTTTCAGGAACATATATTTCCGGCTCTCCAAAACCTATCCCCTGCAAATGATCCAGCAATACATCCGAAGGCTTTTCCCTCTGTATGACAATATCGCCCTCAGAAGCCAACAACAGGCATAGCTGTTCCGTCCTGTTGACTGTGCGTGTATTTCCTTTATATGTTACCTGGGGAAGCACATGCGGGTGATTTTCGCCCCATACACTCTCTGCCCCGATATTGAGCCACCATACATGTTTAGTGTTTATACTGCCGCTGCCGATAAATTTTTTAAATAGGGAGACACCTGTCATTTTTGCATCCTGCTTTCAATGTATGACACTAATTTCCTTATATTTCGGAAATTCTCGAAGTTCAAATCCTCATCGTCAAACTCAAACCCAAATTCCCCTTCAATTGCGACAATGACCTTTATCGAGTTGATGGAGTTCATCCCTAAATTCATTAAATCATCTTCGATTCCTACCTCTTCAATCGGAACTGTCAATTCCACAACTTCTTTTATTAACTCCCTCACCTTTGCTTCATTTCCTGCGACATTTGCTTAACCCCCTATAATATGCTGCAATTGTTTTTCTGCCTATCTTCCTTAAAAAGCCTGTCCGGCTAAAAAGTCTTCCCTTGTGCCGCGTCTTCGTATAAGCCAGTGTCTATCTCCATCAATTAATACCTCCGCTGGGGCAGGGTGGCTTAAAAAATCCTTCATGCTCGCAGACAACCCGTACGCCCCTGACTTAAGGATGGCTATTACGTCTCCTTCATTTATAACGGGCAATTCAACACCCTGTGCCAATACATCCGTCGGGGTGCACAATGGACCTACTATATCAACCACTTCCCTTTCATTGATGCTTTGCTTCCCAACAACCTCGATGGGAAAATTATGCCTTATGAATCTTCCTATGCCTGCAGCCGAGGCATGGTTATTTGAGCCGCCATCGGTAATGATAAATGTTTTCCCTCGAGAATGCTTCTTGTATAAAACCCTGGTTAGAAAAACACCACTTTCAGCAACAAGGAAACGCCCGCTTTCCACAAGCAGGTCCATGTTCTCGTAGTCAAATATTGTTGAATTTTCATGAAACAATTCATATAAACCTTCCTTCAAAAGCTTTAAATCCAATTCTTTTTCCCCAGGGAAATACGGGATGCCAAACCCTCCGCCAAAATCGATTAGCTTGACTTTCACTCCACAGTCGTTCTGCATCGTTTTCGCAAGGTTAAATATATTTTTAAAGTTTTCCACCAATACCCCGGCATCCAGCACCTGTGTGCCCATATAAACATGCAGTCCTTCAAGTATAACATTATTACATTTTCCTGCCTCCTCGACGAATTCGCCCAGTCTTTCCTCGTCAATGCCAAACTGTTTTACCGACCCTCCCATCTTAATCCTGGCGCCCCCCACCTCGAATTTTGGATTAAGGCGCACGGCGATTCTTGTTTTCTTATCCAATTGTCTTGATATGTAATTAATCTTATTAAGCTCGCTAAAAGATTCAACGGCTATTGATAGTATATCGCTTTCAATGGCATACCTAAGCTCTTCTTCTGTTTTTCCCGGCCCTACAAATATGATCTTTTCAGCTGGAATCCCCACATGCCTTGCAAGATAAAGCTCACCCTCCGATGATACCTCTACACCCGAAACATGATCTTTAATATATGTCAGCAGGCCAATACTGGGGTTTGCTTTTAAAGAGTAGAATATTTTTACTTCCCGGATTAAAGCTTTCTTTAATATTTTTATTTGTGAAATAATTTTCCCCAGATCATAAATATATAGTGGAGTTCCATAAGCATTAATTATTCGCATATAATTACTTATATCCATAATTTAATATTACCTCCATAAAGCTTGTATAGGCAAATGGTTTTACTTTAATAATAACAGACTATAATATCTCATTTGAAATCGCCATAATTATATTTTAAGTGCTAAGTGTTACGGAGCCTTTGAATAAATCGATAATATTTTGAATTATTCGCTTCTTCTGATGCAATAAACACCCCTTTTGAAGCCAACCATTCATTCGCAGCACCAGCACCAACATCATCAATATTATCCAGTTCCCATTCAAGTTCGTAATCAGTTATATCAAAATACTTGTCCTCATCCAGATTTATTACAGGTAACTTCTCTATTTGCTTGAATTTTATGCGATAAGTTTTTAACATGCCAATATAATTTATATATAAATTTTGGAATTCCCCAGGAAGTATATTTCTAATGCCATGGACTATAGAAACAATATTATTGCCTGAGCGCATAATAATATTAAAATCGTTTACTCCTATCTCCCAGTTATATTCTTTAGATACAACAATATTAGGATTAGATTTACGTGGATCTTTAATTTTTAATGTAAGCTCATATTTGTCAACATATTCCCTTATTCTTAATGTAATTTTATTATTTGAAAGCTTATAATCTTCTGTATCAAAATAATATTTGTTTGAGAAATTTCCTCTATTTTATAAGTAGTTGCTATTTTATACAGTCTATTATATTGGCTTTGCGATAATAAAATTTTAATCCGTAACTTTTCTAATTTAAGTAATATGTATATTAAGTTTTTTCAATAATATTTTTGTCTTTGCGTTTATTTCTGAGGTAACCCACTCCCCGTCAATTTTAAGTTTGTTGATGTACTTAAGATAGATTAGAATATCTTCAGCCGAATACCTCGACAGAAGCTCCTGTTGCTTTAACATGGTATATATTTTATATACCATCATCATCGATATATGATTGATAAACGCCCATGCTTCAAGAGCCTGTTCATTTTGCATATACGTGGAATCCTGTTGAAGAAGATTTTTCAATACATCAAATGATTGTTCTATTGCGGCTCTGCTTTTGTATATCTCATAAATTTCTTTTGCGGATTTGCTCAAATTTGTTTTTATAATTATGGTCCCGAAAGTATATTGCTTCTCAAGAAAATTCTCATAACTATATCCCTCGAGATTATTTTCAAACCTTAATAGATAGTCCTTTTCTTCTTCGGCCTTTAGTTCATCATCGATAAAAACAAACAGGTTTTTTCCTTCATGCTTCCTGCCGTAATACCATATCGGACGATTCCGAAACATGAAGTATCCATCAAAATCTCTTTTGCTTCCTGTTTTAACAGGTGATAAATCAACCAGTGTACTGTTTCTTTTAAGAGGCACAACATATCTTAACTCTTCATCATCAAGAAGAGAAAAATTAGTGTCAGAACCAAAACCCTTGTCCGCAACTACAACAACATCTTCAATACCAGATTCCACGATTGCTGTTTTGAATGAGCTTATATCTCTTATGTTGCCTGGTATGATCCTATAATATACCGGTGTTTCAGGGTCAAGGGAAAATGCATATAATATATTTATTTGTGGCTCGATTATTCTTTGATTATTATAACCTTTCCGATTAATATCCATCTGCTTTGAGTGAGATATAATATTGGTTGCGTCAAAGATAATATGTATCAGGAAATATTTTTTTTAGTTCAATCTGTATATCTTCAGATGAATTTAACAAGAAAAAACAAGCTCCATATTCCTTTACGGCTATTTTTTCATTCAGATCTTTATTCATTGAAGCATTCACAGAAATCATCTTTCTTTTAGGCGGGATCAGTCCTTCTTTTGTTATCACTCCCAAATATTCCTCAGTTTTCTTTTGAGATCGTTTTTTTGTTTTATTATATTGAGAACTGACTTTATACAGATAGTATCTACCATTTATTTTGGTGATCTGTGTACCCGGTATTTTATGTTTTAAGACCCAATCAGGATGCGACATAATTTCACCTCAATATATTACTTATTAAGTAATATAATTAGGCTCTTACTCAAATACGAATATATGGATTGATCAGCTTTATAGGGATAACCATATATGCATTGAGCAATTCCAAGCCTTCTCTGCCTGCGCTACGTCTATGTTTCATTTTGATTCTGCTGTTAATGCCTTCGACAGGACCATTACTGATATCCGGGTAAAGCAAACTGTTTTTCACGGCATTATAGTCGTCTTGAAGGCCACTTGCATATTGTGCGAAAGAATATATTTCGGAATTAATATACTTTGAAATGAATGCATCCAATGCTTCAATACTGCGGGTATCAAACACATTGCATAAGTCTTTCAAGAATTGCACCAGCACTTGCAGCACTGGGAACATGTATACACCTTTTCCATAATCAGTTTTTTTTTTGCTTCCGTATTTCCCTCTAGGCTATCGGACTCATCAGATGTACCCATTGGATTGCCAGCTTCATTAGATTTACTTTCGCCGTACATAATTTTCCTGATTTCAGGTGGCAACGAGGAGTCGTCTGAAGCAGACAAATCTCGTTTATGAGTTTTGGCTCCGGAATCGTTTTCTTGCAGGTTGCATTTGTTCTCACTTGGATTGTTTTTGCCTATCTTGGCTCGTCCTTTGGATGCTTCCTTGAGTATGCTGCGATAAACAGTTCCATGGGTAACGCTTTCTAAATTAAGCACCGGAGGCTTTTCAAGTTCATTCGGTTTGGCTTCTTCCATGTTCTCTTTACGCACTTTGACTATATACTGGTATATGGCGTTGGGGCTTCCTTCAAACCCCATTTCTTTTAATACCGGATGTATGGTGCGATGACTGTGCCCTTCTTTTAGCATGGCTATGACAGTCTCCTTGAATGGTTCAACGATTGACTCCCTTGAAGGATGGGCCTTCGGACCGATAGTTTTTATATCGCGTGTCGCAATCTTTTCAAAACGCTGCTGTTGAGAGGAATTCATCATTGCAATATTTTTTTCGATTTTTTCATCGACTGATTTAAGCGTCTCCACTGCCACCCTTCTGTAGCGTTGGACGTCCATCATATTTATTCCCAGGCTTTTCGCGATATCCGCCGTCCTCATACCTTTTCCGGACAGTTCTAATATCTTCAGTGTGTTTCTGTATTTCACCTCTTGCTTTTCTGTCAACTTGGCTAGCCTAACGTGCTTATTTACAATTTCATCAGGAACGTAGAAATAGTCATCATTCAAAGTCGAAACGCCGTCTCCTTGTCCGTCGGCACGTATCCATCCGTCGCCTTCGCGCACGAATATTCTGGCTGGAATTATGCTCATGGGGGCTTCCTTTACCGCAGCTTGGGCGTTTTTGATTAAATGGAACCGGTCGGCAACCTGAACCTTGTTAGCCTCTGCCGCTGCTGACGAGTATGCGCCAGCCCGATCCCTGCTGAATATCTTTGACGACGTGAATTTCTCCAAAACCTGCGCCACTGCCTCCTTATTTGCTCCCCTGATGATTATTAAAACCCGATGGGTTTTTTCATCTATAAACACAGTACAAGACGAAGATTTGTCGCCCTTCCTGAGGTTTACATCATCTACGGATATGACCTCAACATCGTTATTTCCCAAGTTCTCCTCAATTACTTTGGCCGCTACAGCCTTTGTATATCTAGATATAGTATCGTTGCTGACCTTTGCTCCTTCCAATTTCAGCACCTGCTCCGCAGAATGGCAGTTGCTCTGCATAGCCTGCATTACGCAATATTTCTTAAACCGTTCTGTTTTCCGCGCATCCTCATCGCAAAATCCTTCTGTCCGTTCAGTAAAAATCTTATGCTTGCATCCAGGGTTCTGGCATTTATATTTGTTGACTCTGCATGCATGGAATACTGCTATCCCATTCACTGGAATATCCTGAATTTCCTTGTAATAGTACTCATTTGCATGCTCTGTGCTTTTTTCCCCACAAAATGGGCAAATCGATTCTGTTGTTTTGGAAACCCAATAAACCTTCTTTGACTCCTTGACAATCTCGATATCCTGCAGTTCAAAGTAATCTGGAACAACACCGCCATATTCAAAATGCTTCGTCACTTGCATTTCGATTTTGTAGAGTTTTTCCGCTGCTTCTGGATCAAACCCATCTTTTGCCAACATTGAAATAAGCATAGCTTTTCGTCCGATATTTTCCTGCAACATTACCACCTCTGCGTCTATTATTGCAGTTTATTAGGCTCTTACTCATAAACGAAGATTTATACCATAAATCGGTAATTGTGAGTTTCGAAATGCTTGCTATGACTGTATCGTGTTTTTGAAATTTTCTTCATATCTTCGTATTTGAGTAAGAGCCGTTTATTATATCATGCAGGTTTTTAATTGTCCAGCACTTATTATATTCGTATTTGAATAAGAGCCTATAATTATATCATAATAAAAGACTGGATGTCCAGTCTTTTAGCCACTTTTCAGAGCTGAAGCATGAAAATTTTATTCTTATCCATTAATAGTGGCTGCGTTAGTAATTTTATCCAATTATATAATAATATTACATAAATTTAACCATACGTTTAAGTCATCGGATAACACTATAACC
>JABUEW010000101.1 GCA_013314855.1 Bacillota bacterium
ATATTATTAAATTCTATTCAAATTATTTTGCGAGTTTGATTTGCCCCGAAGTGAATTTACAGGCTCTTAAGACTTGGAGCATTTAGTTACCGGAAGCATTTTCTTCATAAAAATAAAATGCGCCCTTTTTTGGGGGTGCATTTTCAAATTTTTAGAATAATTTCTTTGGTATATTTTGAATCAAATTTGCCTATTAATTATATATAATAGCTTGCTTTAATATCTACATAAGAGTAACATTCTCTTTTAATATTTTAATAATTTCATCTACTTACTTTTTGGAAAGGAAGTATATTTTATGGAAGAGATGTGTAAATCAATTATAACAACATTTTTACTTGTATTTTTAGCAGAATTAGGTGATAAGACCCAGCTTTCTACAATGCTCCTTGCATCGAAATCCCACTCAATTTGGCACGTATTTATTGGTTCATCTTTTGCGTTAGTACTTTCCTCTTTTATTGGCGTACTTGCTGGGTCGTTTATTAATAAAATTTTACCACAAACCTATATTCAAATTTGCTCCGGAATAGCATTTATTATTATAGGTGTATTACTTGTTTTTGGTAAAATTTGAACTATCTATTTTATATATCCAAGTTTTTTACATCACGAGCGTGTTTATGGATATATATTTTTCTTGGTTCTACGTTTTCCCCCATTAAATCTGTAAATATTTCATCTGCAGACACTGCATCCTCTATTTCTACTTTTAATATTGATCTTGTTTCCGGATTCATTGTTGTTTCCCATAATTGTTCAGCACTCATTTCACCTAAGCCTTTATATCTTTGTATTGTTATATCTTTTTTATTCCAGCCTTTCTCCAAAACAATTTTCTCCAATTCTTTATCATCATATGCATATACCTGCTCTTTTCCTTTAGAAATTTTGTATAAAGGCGGTTGCGCGATATATATATAGCCTTTTTCAACTAATGGCCTTAAATATCTAAAGAAAAAGGTCAACAACAGCATCCTTATATGTGATCCGTCTACATCAGCATCTGCCATTATAATTACTTTATGGTACCTCAGTTTTGTTATATCAAACTCTTCACCTATTCCGGTACCCAGCGCAGTTATTACCGGCATTAATTTATCGTTTCCATAAACTTTGTCTATTCTTGCCTTCTCTACATTTAACATTTTACCCCACAAAGGAAGTATTGCTTGAAATCTTCGATCTCTTCCTTGCTTTGCGGACCCACCTGCCGAATCACCTTCAACAATATATATTTCACACAAAGCAGGATTCTTTTCAGTGCAATCAGCCAATTTACCTGGAAGTGTAGTATTTTCCAAAGCTGTTTTTCTCCTTGTAAGTTCTCTTGCCTTTCTTGCTGCTTCACGGCTCCTTGCTGCTATCAGACACTTCTCCAGAATTTTTCTTGCATCTGAAGGATTTTCTTCTAAATAATAAGATAATTTTTCTGTTAATATACTTTCTACAGCGCTTCTTGCTTCACTATTTCCTAATTTAGTTTTCGTTTGGCCTTCAAACTGAGGTTCATGTAATTTTACACTTATTATTGCCGTAAGACCTTCTCTTACATCTTCACCAGTTAGATTCTTGTCATTTTCTTTTAAAATATTATACTTTCTTGCATAATCATTTAAAACTTTTGTTATTGCAGATTTAAACCCAGTAATATGAGTTCCGCCTTCTGTAGTATTTATATTGTTTGCATAACTATAAATATTTTCTATATATCCGTCATTATACTGCATTGCTATTTCTACTTCTATATTATCCTTAACACCTTCAATATATATTGGAGGTTCATGAATAACTTCTTTGTTTTTATTTATATACTCAACAAAAGAAACTATTCCCCCTTCATAATATAGTACTTTTTCTACCGGCTTTTCTCCCCTGTTGTCCACTAGTATTATTTTAACTCCTTTATTCAAAAATGCCATTTCCCTGTATCTATTTACCATCGACTCGTAATCAAAAACAATATCTTCAAATATTAAAGGGTCAGGTTTAAATATTGTCTTTGTACCAGTCTTATCTGTTTTTCCTATTGTTTCCAGTTTTGAAACAGCCTTTCCTCTTTCATATCTTTGCCTGTATATGTTTCCATTTCTGCTTACTTCTACTATCAAATATTCTGATAATGCATTAACTACTGAAGCCCCAACACCATGCAGTCCCCCTGAAACACTATATGCACCTCCCCCAAATTTTCCGCCAGCATGTAACATTGTATGGACAACCTCAACTGTCGGAATTCCAAGCTTTGGATGCGGTCCAACAGGTATACCGCTTCCATTATCCTTAACTATAACAGAGTTATCACTTTCCAATATTATTTCTATTTTATCGCACCTTCCGGCAAGAGCTTCATCTATACTATTAGTAACTATTTCATATACAAGGTGATGCAGTCCTTTGCTTGATGTGCTTCCTATATACATCCCCGGCCGCTTTCTAACAGCTTCAAGTCCTTCCAATACTTGTATTTGATTTTCATCATATACTACATTTTCTTTTACTACATTTTCTTTTGTAACGTCGACCATACTATCCTCTTGTATTTCCCTCCTAATTAAAACTTTATTTTATCCAATTACTTATCTATTGCTATTTCTCTTAAATAATTTGCCCGTTTTTGCAATGTTATTGATGAAATTGAAGACAGATATATTTTACTTTTCTTATCTGTTTCAGTTACAATAAAGGATTTTGGTATGTCATCATTTATAGTTTCTATAAATCCCTCTTCTTCCGCAATCCTTAAAAAATCCTTTGTATCCTTTGAAACAGTTGTTTTTTCAAGGTCTAGAATAGCTATAATACTCTTTATAGGTATTACATAATCACTCCCTATATGCAAAAACATAATATACTCTCCGTTCTCCTATTTTTCATATTTATTTTATACTAATATTTTATACTAACCATTACTTATATGCAATGTTTTCTGAAACTTAGGCCTTCCTTCTCAACTTTCCTTTTCAACCTTCCCGTTTTCAACAAAATATAATTTTGTATTCTTTTTTTTGATACCGCTATCATAAAATTTTTTATCTGTGCAGGTTATAAAAGTTTGTATATTTTCTAAACTTTCAATTATATATTCCTGTCTTATACTGTCTAACTCAGAAAACACATCGTCTAATAAAAGTACAGGATACTCACCTATTAATTCCCTTAAAATTTCAATTTCCGAAAACTTTAATGTTAGTACTGCAGTCCTTTGTTGACCCTGTGAGCCGTACATTCTAACATTTCTTTTATTTATCTTTATCTCTATATCGTCTCTCTGTGGTCCATATAAGGTTGTTCCGATTTGTATCTCTTTTTCCTTGTCTTTTTCTATATGCCTTATAAACTCTTTTCTTACTTCTTCGATATCATTGCAATTTCCAACATTAATAGATGGACTGTATATTATTTCAATTTCCTCTCTGCCACCAGTAAGCTTTTTATGGTTTTCAAAAGCTTTTTTATTTAGTTTTGACAAATATTTTATTCTCTCCAATATAATTCGCGAACCTGTTTCTGCCAGCTTCTCACTCCATACTCCAAGAGTGTCTTTTAGCTTACCTTTTTTATTCTCGCTTTTGGTTACATCTCTTAACAGGTGGTTTCTTTGTGTCAATATTCTTGAATACTGCTGCAAATCATAAAAATATGTCGGTTTTATTTGGCTTAATGCTATATCTATAAACCTCCTTCTTTCATTAGGCCCTTCTTTTATAATGGACATGTCTTCAGGGGAAAATAATACTGTATTAAGTTGTCCCATTAATTCACCATTCTTCTTTATAGGGATATCATTAATTTTTATTCTTTTTCTTTCGTCTCTTTTATAGAATATCTCTATAGTTTTTTCTATGTCTTTTTTCTCTACTATAAGTTTTATATAATAGTTTTCTTCCATAAATTTAATTAGCTCATTATCTTTTATCGTCCTGTGGGATCTGCCGGATGAACATAAAAATATAGCTTCAAGAATATTTGTCTTTCCTTGTGCATTCTTCCCATATATTATATTATAATCCTTACAAAAATCTAAATCCAATTCACTATAATTTCTAAAGTTTATTAACTTAAGCTCCTTTATATACAAACAACTTACCTCCAAAAAATTTTAACCCAACTTATATGTTTTCCCATCTACTTCAACAATATCACCTTTTCTTAACTTTTTTCCTCTTTCAAATCTCACTTCTCCATTAACTTTTACTCTACCACTTTTGATTATTTGTTTTGCTTCGGAACCTGTTACAGTTATACCTGCCCACTTAATAAACTGGTCCAACTTTATATATTCGGTATTGATTTTTACCTCTTCCAATTTTTACCTCCTTCTCTTTTTTACTAATAGCTCTTATACGTCAACTTAAGCCAAAACATATAATTTTTATTTATAATAATTTTTATTTTCTCAATGGCAATAACATATATAGAAAAGTATCTTTATCTACGCTTTTTATTATACAAGGTCCTACATCAGAACTAAATAATACATCCACATATTCTTCGTCTATCACTCTTAAAGCTTCAATAAAATATCTTGGATTAAACTTAATCTCCAAGTCGCTTCCTATAACCTCAGTAGCAATTTCTTCTCTTGCATTTCCTGAAGGAGTATTTGTTGTAATTACAATTTTGTCAAAATTTAAATTAATATTTATTGGAAAACTTGTGCCATCGCTTGTCACCAAAATAGATACCCTTTCTATGCTGTCTAAAAATTCCTTCTTACTTACCCTTATCCTGGATTCATATTCTTCGGGAATTACATTCTCATAGTTAATGTATTCGCCCTCTAATAGTCTTGATACAATCCTCGTATTACCCATATCAAACATTATTTGGTTTTTCGCTGTATAAATTACAACTTCATCCTCTACTGGTTCGAGAATTTTTGCAATTTCATTTAAAGTCTTTCCCGGTACAACCACACTTATTTTATTGTCTATATCATCAATGTTGTATTTTCTTAATGCCAGCCTGAATCCATCTATAGATACAAATGTTAGTAGTCCACTTTTAGATTCTATGTTGACACCAGTTAAAATCGGACGGTTTTCGTCTTCCCCCACAGCAAATATTGTTTGCCTTATCATATCTTTTATTACTGCTTGACACACTTTTAACGGACTTCCCTTATCTATTTCAGGTATCTCAGGAAAACTTTCAGCTTTTGTTCCTTTTATTTCAAACCTTGACTTTTTACATGTTATAACTATATTTTCATTGCTTTCTTCTATACTTACCTTCGAATTTGGCATCCTCCTTACAATTTCCCCAAAAAGTTTTGCATCAATAACCACTTCTCCGGTTTCTTGTATATCGGCATTTATACGGCATTTTACTCCCATTTCCAGGTCGTTTGTAGTTAATTCGAGACAATTCTCTTTTGCCTTCAGTAGTATTCCCTGGAGTATAGGATATGTAGTTTTTGAGGGTACAGCTTTTTGTACAATACTGATAGCATCAGCTAGCTTATTTTTTTCACATATTATCTTCATAATTCTTTGCCTCCTTTTTTATATCTATAAAATAAAATTAGTTATAGTAATAATAAGTTTTGTAGTTAATGTGTATATCCTATTCAGAAACACTATTTATCAAAGTTTAATCATGTTGACAACTTTGTTGATGAATTTAAATTTCATCAACATGCAATTATAATAAAGTAAAAAAAATATTTAATCCACAGAGAATATTCAACATATAAACAATTTTTGTGGATAAAAAATATAGCAAAAAACTTATCCACCTGCAATATTCCTTTTCAACTCTTCAATTGTACGCCGTACCTCATAGTTAGTATTAATGTTTTCCGATATTTTTGAAAAAGCATGCATAACCGTAGTGTGATCCCTTCCTCCGAATTCATTACCTATTTGGGGAAGAGACATATCAGTAAGTTCCCTGCAAAGATACATAGCCACTTGCCTGGGAAAGGCAATGTCTCTATTTCGTTTCTTGGACTTGAAGTCTTCCGGTTTCAATCCAAAATACCTGGATACAACTTCAATAATAATATCGGAGTTAATTATTCGAGTTTTGATGGCTGACAAAATATCCTTTAATGCTTCTTTAGTTATATCCAGATTTATTTCACTTTTCACCAGTGATGAATATGCAATAACCCTTATAAGGGCACCTTCAAGTTCACGTATATTGGAAGCAATATTATCTGCAATAAATTCATAAACATCATCTGGTATATAAATATTCTCCAACTGTGCTTTTTTCTTAAGTATAGCTATTCTTGTTTCGTAGTCCGGCGGTTGTATATCCGCTTGAAGTCCCCATTCAAACCTTGAGCGGAGTCTTTCCTCAAGGGTAACAATTTCCCTCGGAGGTTTATCACTTGATATAATTATTTGCTTATTGGCCTCATATAAGGCATTAAATGTGTGGAAAAACTCTTCCTGGGTCCTTTCTTTTCCGGCTATAAACTGTATATCATCAATTAATAGTACATCAATATTTCTGTATTTTTGCCTGAATGCTTCATTTTTATCATCTTTAATTGCATTTATCAACTCATTTGTAAATTTTTCCGAAGACACATAAAGCACTTTTAATGAGGGTGTCTGCTGCATAATATAATGTCCTATTGCATGCATTAAATGAGTCTTCCCAAGGCCTACTCCCCCGTATATAAAGAGAGGATTATATGAACGGGCGGGAGCTTCTGCTACTGCAAGGGAAGCAGCATGTGCTAGTTGGTTACCGCTGCCTATAACAAAAGTGTCAAATGTATATTTTGGATTTAAAACAGAAATAAGTGAATCCTCGCCTTTGGCTTGTCCTGCGGAATCTCTTTCCCCTACGGTATTTTCCTGAAAAGGAATAACAAATTTGATATTAAACTCTTTTTTTGTAATTTCCTTAATTGTTTCTTTGATTAAAAGTGAGTACCTGGATTCAAGTATACCCTTATTAAAATCGGCAGGAACCCCCAATTCTATGGTATTTGGTCCAATAGAAATCGGTTTTATGGTTTTTATCCATGTGTTATAGCTTATTTCCGTAAGTTCATCCTTCAACAGTTCGAGGGCCCGTTGCCAAATACTCGAAAGTTGGTTGCTCATATTATTTCCTCCAATTTTATGTTCTTTATATTTTATTATTGCATATTTTTATGTCTCTAATTAACAATTGTTAACAATTACAAAGCATATTAAGCCTTATTTATATTTGTAATATATCTATTATAACTATTTTATCCCATTTATTGTAATTAGATGATTATCTTCTGTAATTTTCTAATAATAACTAAAGCATATTACTCGCAGAATACTATATTGTAATATATTTCCAATCCAACTGGCTTATCTGATAAGCATAAATAATATATCAGACTTTGTGATGTTATTCAATATGAAGTTTGATATGTTATCCACAGAAAAAAGCTGTTATTTTAAATTTATCCACAGGTAGCGGGAAATACATTAAAAATACTTTCTTGACACGTATAACTAATTTAATATATAATCTTTTTGAAATATATTGGTCAAATATAAAAAGAAAGGAGTTGAAAAAACCGTTAAATCAACACTAACGGTGCAGTAGATGTTAAGGACATATCAACCGAATAACAGGCACAGAAAAAAAGTCCATGGCTTTAGGAGGAGAATGAGGACCAAGCAGGGCAGGGATGTTTTAAAAAGGCGCAGATTGAAAGGAAGGAAAGTACTTTCAGCATAAGACCGCAAAAAGTGGTCTATTTTTTCTATGTCCAAGACCTTTGTTTAAAAGGCCTTTGGAGGCCTTGCTATACGAGAGGAAAATATGAAAAAGACTATCCCATTAAAGAATAATCGGGAATTTTTAAAAGTTTATAAAAAAGGGAGATTTTTTGCGGGGAAATATATGGTGTTATATGCATTACCAAATGGATTAGATATTAACAGACTGGGGGTAACTGCAAGTAAAAAGGCGGGAAAGAGTGTAAGAAGAAATAAGATTAAGCGGCTTATTAGAGAAAATTACAGGATGCAGGAAGAAATGGTGAAAAGAGGTTATGATTTGGTTTTTGTAGTTAGAAACAGCGGAAATTTACCGGATTTTTACGAGATTAAGCGGGAAATGGATTTTTTATTTAGAAGACTTAAACTTGTGGATGAGGAGAAGAATAATTGTTTAAAAAATTGTTAATAATTTTGATTAAAATTTACCAGAAGTATATTTCACCTTTGAAACCTCCAAGTTGCAGGTTTTATCCGACTTGTTCACAATATGCTATAGATGCTGTTTTAAAATATGGTACAATTAAGGGAAGTTTCATGGCTATAAGGAGGATTATAAAGTGCCATCCTTTTAATCCGGGAGGCTATGATCCTTTAAAATAAGAGAGGAAGAATTAAAGAATGGGTTTTTTGGATTTTATTGCTAAGCCTTTGGGGCAGTTCTTATATTTTGTTTACAATACTGTTGCATTTAAGAATTACGGCTTGGCCATAATTATATTTACTATTGTTATCAAGCTTGTACTTCTGCCCCTTACAATTAAACAATACCGTTCAACTGCAAAGATGCAAGAAATACAGCCATTAATACAAGATATACAAAGGCGGTACAAAAATGACAGGGAAAAAATGAATCAGGAGCTTATGAAGTTGTATCAGGAACATAAATACAATCCTGCGGGAGGATGTCTTCCCCTTTTGATACAAATGCCTATCCTGTTCTCTCTGTATTGGGCAATTAACCAGCCCCTTAGATTTATTTTGAATAAAACACCCGAACAGATAAATAAGCTCGTTGAGTATGTAACACAAGCTGTTGGAAAAGCTGCAATGAGTGTTTCAAGAGAAATAGGCGTATTGAATTACTTTAATGAACATGTATCTGAGCTTTCAAATGTTAGTGACTTGCTAAAGCCGGAAGAATTGATTAATTTAAAATTCCTTGGAATTAACCTTGGTTTGGTTCCCAGGTTTGATACAAATCTTTTATTTGGGTCTCAAGCGACAGTATACCTGCCGCTTTTGGCAATTCCTATATTGGCTGTAGCAACTACCTACATTTCATCAAAGCTTATGACGCCAAAGGCCTCGGAAAAAAGTGGAAAAGATGCTTCAACTTCAACTCAAAACACAATGATGTTGATAGGACCGTTAATGACATTACTATTTTCTTTTCAATTGCCGGCAGGAGTTGGGCTTTATTGGATAGCCAGCAACATATTTCAGATTTTCCAACAACTATATATTAATGAGAATGTAGTGAAAAAAAAGGAGGCTCAAGGAAAATAAATGGCTATTATGGTAGAAAAAACAGGTAAAACCGTGGAAGAAGCAATATCTCTTGCTCTTGATGAGTTAAAGGTTGATAAAAGCAGAGTTGATATTGAAGTAGTAGAGGAAGGTAATAAAGGTATTTTTGGTATTATTGGGGCAAAAATGGCCAGAGTAAGAGTTGCTTTAAAGGAAACGCCGGGTGAGAAAGCTAAAAAGTTTTTACAGGATGTATTCGACAAAATGAATGTTAATGTGCAAATGGCTGTAGATGAAGGTGATGATGCCGTATATGTCAGCATTGAAGGAGAAGACAGCGGAATAATTATCGGCAGGAGGGGAGAAACCCTGGACGCCCTGCAATATCTTTCATGCCTAGCAATAAATAACGGTAAGGAAGGTTATAAAAAAGTTGTTATTGATATTGAAAACTACAGGAAAAAAAGAGAAGACACCCTTATAAAGCTATCCTACAAACTGGCTGAAAGAGTAGTTAAGAGTAAGAAAAATATTACCCTTGAACCAATGTCACCCTATGAAAGAAGAATAATACATGCAGCATTGCAAAATAATAGATATGTGAAAACTTACAGTATAGGTGATGAGCCGAACAGGAAAGTTGTTATAGCACTTAAGTAAGGATTATGGGAAAAGAATTAATGTTTAATAACGATACAATTGCTGCAATTTCAACTTCTTATGGCAGCGGAGGAATTGGAATTGTTAGAATAAGTGGGGAAAAGGCCTTTGAAATAGCAGAAAGAATTTTTAAAGGAAAGAAAAGTATAAGACAGGTTAAATCCCACACCATTCATTATGGAAAAATAGTCGATCCCCAAGATGGGTCAATAATCGATGAAGTGCTTTTGACAAAAATGGATGGGCCTAGTACATTTACACGGGAAAATATAATAGAAATTAACTGCCATGGTGGAATTATTGTCCTAAAGAAAGTTCTTGAGCTGGTTATAAGGGAAGGGGCTAGGCTTGCTGAACCTGGGGAATTTACCAAAAGGGCTTTCCTTAACGGGAGAATAGATTTAACACAAGCGGAAGCAGTAATTGACATTATTAATGCAAAAACTGCCCGTAGTTCAAAGGTTGCATTAGAGCAGCTGGAAGGAAAATTATCGGTAAAAATAAAAGCAGCAAGGGATAAATTGGTGGGGTTAATAGCCCATATTGAGGCTACGTTGGACTATCCGGAAGAAGATATTGACAAAATCACGGAAATGCAGATTTATAACAGCCTTGAAGAAATAAGGAATATGCTTTCTGATTTGCTTTCAGGATTTGATAAAGGAAAAATTATAAAAGAAGGTATAAAGGCAGTAATAATAGGAAGGCCTAATGTGGGTAAATCCTCTCTCTTAAACCAATTGACAGGATACAGCAGGGCAATTGTAACAGATATTCCAGGGACAACTAGAGATATTATAGAAGAATATATCAACATACAGGGCATACCTGTAAGAGTAATAGATACTGCTGGAATAAGAGAAACAGGAGATATAGTGGAAAAAATCGGAGTAGAAAAAACAAAAAAAGCAATAGAATCTGCAGATTTAATAATTATGATGATAGATGCGGTAGATGGATTTACTCAGGCAGATGCCAATGTTCTAAGATTTATCAAGGGGAAAAAAATTATTGTTTTGTTGAACAAAATAGACCTTGTTGAAAACGAAGGAGACACCAGTAAATTTCATGAATTAAAAGGCATAAATGAATTAAAGAGTATACAGGAATTAGAGGGTATAACTATTATTAAAACGTCCATGAAAGACGGAAGGGGAATTAATGATTTAGAAAAAGAAATATCAAGGCTTTTCATCGGTGGGGAAATTGACACCGACATTGAGGGTTTGATGACAAACGTACGACATGCAAGCCTTGTAGAAAAAGCGTTAAACAGTATAAATGATGCTATTATAGCTTACCATGAAGGCATGCCCATGGATTGTATAGTGATTGATATACGAAATGCTGCTCAATACTTAGGGGAGATTACAGGTGAAACAGTGAGTGATGAAATATTAAACCACATATTCAGCAGATTTTGCATAGGAAAATAATAGAGATTGATACAGGCTGCTAAAGAATAAACTAGGTTGTGAGGTTGTGCATAGGAGAAAGTAAGAAAGTAAGAAAAAATGGGCATAGTCTTATAGAGTCTTATAGAGATTGAGAAAAAGGGAGGTTGTGTATGGAATATCTGGCAGGTGAATATGATGTTGCGGTAGTCGGAGCTGGGCATGCAGGGTGTGAGGCTGCATTGGCTGCTGCCCGGCTTGGTTGTAGAACCATAATATTTGCTATAAATCTCGACAGCATAGCCAACCTGCCCTGTAATCCTAGTATAGGGGGAACGGGGAAAGGTCACCTGGTAAGGGAAATTGACGCCCTTGGAGGAGAAATGGGAAAGACAGCAGATAAGTCTTTAATCCAGGTAAAAATACTAAATATAGCAAAAGGGCCTGCTGTTTATTCTCTGCGTGCCCAGGTTGACAGGAAAAAGTACCAGATGATAATGAAAAACACCCTTGAAATGCAGGAAAACCTGGATGTAAAACAGGCTGAAGTTGTTGAATTTTTTGTTGATGGGTCCGGAAGGAAAAAAAGGGTTACAGGTTTGAAGACTCACACGGGAGCAAAATACTTGTGTAAAACTTTAATACTTGCTACTGGGACTTACTTAAGAGGAAAAATTATTATTGGAGACGTAAGCTTCAGCAGTGGACCAGACGGCCTTTTCCCTGCCAATAAGCTTTCGGATAGTTTGAGAGAAAAAGGCATTGAATTGTTTAGATTTAAGACAGGGACCCCTGCGAGGTTAAACCGTAGAAGCATAGACTTTTCAAAAATGACTGAGCAGCCAGGGGATGAGATGATAGTGCCTTTTTCCTTTGAAACCGAAAAGATAGAAATAGAACAAGTACCTTGCTGGCTCATTCATACAAATGAAAAAACACATGAGATAATTAGGAACAACCTCCACAGATCACCTTTGTACAGTGGTGTAATAGAAGGAATTGGTACCAGGTATTGTCCTTCAATAGAAGATAAAATTGTAAAATTTGCCGACAAACCTTCTCACCAGGTGTTTGTAGAACCCATGGGCTTAGACACACAGGAAATGTATCTTCAGGGTATGTCCAGCAGTTTACCTGAAGATGTTCAGATTCAAATGATAAAGACATTACCCGGACTTGAGAATGTTTCCATAATGCGGATTGGATACGCAATTGAGTATGACTGCATAAACCCTGCACAGCTTGATTTGTCTCTTGAACTTAAGAGTATAGAAGGTTTATTCTGTGCAGGACAGATTAACGGTAGTTCAGGGTATGAAGAAGCTGCAGCTCAGGGCCTTATTGCAGGAATAAATGCAGCACGTAAAGTAATGGGCAAGCTACCGCTTATCCTGGACAGATCCCAGGCGTATATAGGTGTGCTTATTGATGACCTGGTAACAAAGGGGGTAAGGGAGCCATACAGAATAATGACTTCAAGAGCGGAATACAGGCTTCTTTTAAGGCAGGACAATGCAGACTTGAGACTTACACCAATAGGCTATGAAATAGGACTAATTAGTGAAGAAAGATACAAAAAATTCCTAAAAAAAAGGGATGAGATAAATGAAGAAATAGCAAGGCTTCAAAAAACCATAGTATCTCCCAGTGAAAAAGTAAATAAGTTCCTTGAAAGCAGGAACAGTACTCCCCTGAAAAGCGGGATAAGGCTTTCAGAACTCTTAAAAAGGCCTGAAATTTCTTACGAGGATTTGGCAGAAATTGATGAAGACAGGCCCCAATTGGATTATCAAGTTAGAGAGCAGGTATCAATAGCAATAAAGTATGAGGGCTATATAAAAAGGCAAATGCAGCAGGTAGAACAGTTTAAAAAGCTTGAGAACAAAAAAATCCCGGACAATATTGATTATGACAAAATAAACGGTTTGAGGATAGAGGCAAAGCAAAAGCTAAGTAAAATACGTCCCGTATCGGTAGGCCAGGCTTCAAGAATTGCAGGAGTTTCACCTGCGGACATCACGGTACTTATGATATACCTAGAGAAGAAATAATATGAAAAAAGGGCGCAAGGGAGGCACATGTATAACGATGGACAATGACCTTGAAAGCATGCTTTTAAAGGGGGCAGAAGAATTTGGAGTAAGGCTGGATAAAGGTCAGGTAGATAAGTTCTTTATGTATATGGAGCTTTTAAAAACATGGAATGAAAAGGTAAATCTTACATCTATAAAAGAAGACAGAGATATCATAGTAAAGCATTTTATTGATTCTCTGAGCATTCTCCCATATATACTTCCTTATAAAAATAGTAAAAGCTCCAGGCTGATAGATATAGGTACAGGGGCGGGTTTCCCTGGTATACCCTTAAAAATTGCATGTAATGAACTGGATATAACACTGCTAGATTCTGTTGAGAAAAAAGTTAAATTTCTTGAAGAATGTATAGATTCCCTTAAGCTAAGCAAGATTAAGGCTTTCCATGGGAGGGCAGAGGATTACGGCAATAACCCTCTTTATAGAGAGAAGTTTGATATATCTACGGCAAGGGCTGTGGCAAATTTGCCTGTGTTATTGGAATACTGCCTTCCCTTTGTCCGAATCGGGGGAATATTTATTGCAATGAAAGGAAAAAGCTCTGACGAAGTAAAAGATTCTATGAATGCGATGGATATACTTGGGGGCAAAATTGAAATTATAAAGCAAATAACTTTACCCTTTTCTGATAATAAAAGAAATATAATTATTATAAAAAAGTTTCGACAAATTCCTGCAAAATATCCCAGAAAAGCAGGAAAACCATCGAAGATGCCGTTGATATAACGGCTATAATGCAGTAAAATAGCACTTTATAGCGAACGATTCTTTATTAAAAAAAAAGGGTATGGGAAATATAGCGGCGAATATTACGGTTAACTAATTTAATTTAATGTACAAAGGATGGTGCCGCTATGTTGGAAAACAAGATACAAATCTTAAAACCCAGTCAGGGGGAGGTTTTAAAAGATATTATATACATTAATATTGATAGCATAAGACCAAACCCATACCAGCCGAGAAAACACTTTAATAAAGCCTCCCTTGAAGAACTGTGCGAATCCATAAAGCAGTATGGGGTTATTCAGCCTATAAATGTAAGAAAGATTACTAATAACCATTATGAGCTGGTGTCCGGAGAAAGAAGGCTGAGAGCTGCTGCAATGGCCGGGTTAAAGGAAATACCTGCAATAGTGGTGAATGTGGATGATAACGATTCTGCTATTCTGGCACTTATTGAAAACCTTCAAAGAGAGGACTTAAACTATTTGGAAGAAGCCGAAGGGTATAGTAACCTGATTATGGAGCATAAATTGACCCAGGAGGAATTGGCCCGCCGGATTGGTAAAAGCCAATCAACAATCGCAAACAAAATAAGGCTTCTGAAATTATCTCCTATAATTAAAAAGATATTGATTGATAACAATCTCACTGAAAGACATGCAAGGGCATTATTAAAGCTTCATGATGAACAGCTTCAACTTAAAGTTTTAAAATATGTGTGCAAAAAAGGGCTAAACGTCAAGAAGACTGAAGACTTAGTAGAAAGGGTAATTGAAAGGTATTCAAGAAAAATATCCTTAAAAGAAACAGAAAAGAAAATATCAAGGACAGTAAAGGATATAAGAATATTTGTAAATACCATTAAGCAGGCTGTAGATATAATGAAAAAATCAGGCGTAAATGCAAAGGCTGCCCAGTTTGACAGGGGAGATTATTTTGAGTTTGTTGTAAGAGTACCCAAAAAAGTAAATACCCCTTGAAACATATATCAGTATTATATGTTTCTATCGAAGAGGCATTTAAGGAATACGAAGCGTACTGGAAGAGTATTGATGGCGATAAAATGCTTGCTGAATTAAATAACTAGGTACAAATGGGAATTAAATAGTTTGCGGTTAGTTAGAGTATAATATAATTAATAATTAATAAAAAAGTGAATTGGTCCGTTATGTTGCCGAAAATACATGTTAAACGCGTTTTCGGCGATTTTTTATTAATAGCGTTAATAGCATTATATAGATAGTTATTTTCACAGAGTTATAAATGAATATTAAATAATATAAAAATATAAATATTAATATTTAATAAAGTAATATAAAAAG
>JABUEW010000102.1 GCA_013314855.1 Bacillota bacterium
TAACTTGGTTTACTATATCTTTAACCAATCCAAGTTCGGTTTCTGTTACATTACTAGGGTTTCTACTGTTAAAAGTTTTCAAAAAAACAATATATACAGGATAACCAGCATCCATTAGAGATTTCTCTAAATACCTTATCCCCAAAGCCTTTGGATTATAGAAACTAATAAGCAATACGGGTTTTTTAGTCAAATCCTTTCCACCTCGTCCTCTACTTTCCTGAACTTAGTTTTTCTTAAAATTATTTAGTTATACAAATAGAATTGTCCAGGTATACAAATAGAGGGTATTGAAGTAAAAAGGCTTTACATTAATTTACATTAATCTTAACACTTAAACTTTTTACACTTTTAATGCTTTCTTTATGCCATTATCTTTAACTTTTCAGGTTGTACTTCACCTTCCAGGTTTTCGCCCTTTAAATATCTGTTTTGTAGTAAAACAATTTTCTTCAAGCTCAACACTCCCAAACATTGTTATTTTTTAGATTATGACAAGTCCACCGCTACAATAAGTTAATACAGCAAGTTAGTTTAACCTTAGTTTTAATCGGTTGTGACCATTCTTCCATCCTATATTGTCCTATATTTATTATAATTTTTACACAGCATTATTCTTTGTAGAAAACTATTTTTATTTTGTACAAAATTTTCTCCTTACACTACAACTTTATTTTACTTATTCTTATAGACTCTTTAGAGCATCCAGATCCCTGATTTTTATCGATTCCCTGTGAAACTCAATAATACCCTCATTCCTCATCTTACACATCTCTCTTGAAAGAGATGGTCTTGTTACATTAAGAAATTCTGCCAATTCATTACGTTTTAATGGCATCATAAACGTTGTCTGTCCTTGTTTTTTATGTTGCTCAAGAAGGTAACTGCTTAATTTTCTCCGTATACTTTTCATAGAAAGGTACTGCAACTTTTGGTTAAGTAGAAGAGCTTTACCGGATATAATTCTAAGCATATTTATTATTAACCTTTTATGGTTTATACACTGTTTCTTGCATGTACCTAATATAACATCAGGTGACATAAAAGCTACAGCACAAGCTGTTTGTGCAACCACTGTTGCAGGCCATAAGTTATTTCCTGCAAATACTGCAATTTCTCCAAACATCTGTCCGGGACCCAGAATATCGATGATTATCCTATCTCCGACAGCATTCTCTTTAGTTACTGCAACAGTACCTGCCAACACAAGGCCAAACTCTTCAAACCTTTCACCGGCAATGGCTACCATGTCATTCTTTCCATAATTCATTAACCTAGGTTTGAGGCAATCAAGCAAATCCTCTATTTCTCTCGAATCTATTCCGTCAAAAAGCTTACAACTTGCCAAAACCCCAATCCACTTCTTAAACATTACATTCTTCCATCCCTACAACATAATAGCATAAATGTGGCATTCCTCAATTTTGTAACATTAGTTACCGATTTGCCTTTTTAATTATATTATAATAAACTTACAAAAATCAAGAGAGAAATGAGAGGAGAATAAGAGATGATTGAAAAACAATATGTTTTTACAAAAACTTCAACCAAAAATGTTGTAAGTACCAATTTAAAGGGAGAAATTTCTATGTATGATTCATCTGAATCTAATACGATGTTTTGTTTTCAATGTGAACAAGCTGCAGGAGGAAAGGCCTGCTGTAAAGTAGGTGTTTGTGGTAAACAACCTGATGTAGCAAACAAACAGGATGAATTAACATGCGCATTGGTAGGCTTAGCTCGGGCAGCAAAAGGGAAAACTCCAGGGAAAAGAGCAAATGAGCTAATGATGCAAGGCCTTTTTGCCACCGTAACAAATGTTAACTTTGACAGAAGCCGTATTGATGAACTTATAACCCTTGTACGCAGGGAAAAGGAAAAACTTGGTGATGCAGAAGAATTATCTCCACGCTTTCTTTGGATCGGGGATAATGATACAGTGTCTCTTCGTTCTACACTGCTGTTTGGCTTAAGAGGTATGGCAGCATATGCGTGGCATGCTTATGTTCTCGGGAAAGAAAATCCTGAAGTTATATCCTGGTTTTATAATGGTATGCGTGCTATTGGAGAAGAACACACTACTGATGAATGGCTGAATCTTCTTATGGAGTTTGGGCAAATAAATTTAAAGTGCATGGAACTTCTGGATAGTGCTAATACAACTGCTTACGGACATCCTATACCTACTAAGGTTACTACTACAGTTGAAAAAGGCCCATTTATTGTTATAACAGGACATGATCTTCATGACTTAAAGCAGCTGCTGGAACAAACCGAAGGGAAGGGAATAAACATCTATACCCATGGGGAAATGTTACCAGCTCATGGATATCCGGAATTGAAAAAGTATCCGCATTTGAAGGGTAATTTTGGTACTGCATGGCAAAATCAACAAAAAGAATTTGATAACATACTTGCTCCTATTCTATTTACAACCAACTGTCTAATGCCTCCAAAAGCATCTTATGCTGACAGGGTATTTACTACAGCAGTTGTAGGCTACCCCGGGGCAAAACATATACCTGAAATAAACGGAAAAAAGGACTTTACAGCTATAATTGATAAGGCCCTTGAACTGGGCGGGTGGAATGAAAATAAGAAATTTACGGGTATTAATGGCGGAACAGAGCTTATGACCGGATTTGCACATAATACAGTCCTCGGAGTTGCTGATAAAGTGATTAATGCTGTGAAAGAAGGAGCAATAAGGCACTTCTTTTTGGTTGGAGGGTGTGACGGTGCGAAGTCGGGTAGAAACTACTATACCGATTTTGTAAAGAAAACTCCGAAAGATACTATAATACTCACTTTAGCATGCGGAAAATACCGGTTTAATGACCTCAACCTGGGTGAAATTAGCGGACTCCCCCGCATAATGGATGTAGGTCAGTGCAATGATGCATACTCAGCTATAAAAGTTGCTACTGCCCTGGCAAAAGCCTTTGACTGCGGGGTTAATGATCTACCTTTAACTTTAGTCCTGTCCTGGTATGAACAAAAGGCAGTATGTATACTTCTTACTTTGTTGGCACTGGGTATAAAAAATATTTATATTGGGCCTTCCATCCCGGCATTTTTCTCAATTAATGTATTGAATACTCTGGTTGATAAGTTTGGCATTAAACCAATAAGCACTCCCGATGAAGACCTCAAGACTATATTGGGTTAAGAGTTGTAGAGCCAGTACTATATCTTACAAATACTTATATCTTATACAATATAGATATAATAAGCATAATCTAAAAATAGATTTTAATAGATTTTATACAAGTTTTATACAAGACCTAGGTTACAGAATTGGAGCTTTTAGCCAAGCTCCAATTCTGTCATTACTCATTTACAAATACTTTGTGAATGTCGTTCATTGTGAATACTTTTTCAATTCCATATATCCATGGGCAGGAAACATTTGCCCGTGGATATAAATATTTATCCATTTTCCTTCTATTATTACCTTGTATTATACTAGTATACCATTTATGGCATGTTACTGCATCAGGTTGTTATTGACTATATTTTCCATATTTATGTACTGCCTTTACAAGGGCTTCAATGTTTTTCCATGGAACTTCCGGTTCCAGTAAATGGGTTGGAGCTATAACAAGTCCTCCGCCTTTTCCTACAGTTTCTATCATCCTTTTTACTGTTTCTTCCACATCTTCAGGTGTGCCAAAAGGCATAATTGTTTGTGTGCCTATGGTGCCCCAAAAGGAAAGTTTATCTCCATACATCTCCTTTATTTTAACAGGGTCCATGCATTCAGGTTGTACAGGGTTTAAGACATCTACACCAATCTCAATCAAATCGGGAATTATGTCGTAAATAACTCCGTCAGAATGGTAGTAAGCTATTATATCAGGATTTACATCCTTTGCAGCTTTTATGGCAACTTTCATCGTAGGCTTAAGCCATTTTCTCCAGAGGTCGGGACTCATCATCATTCCAGTCTGAGTGCCTACATCATCTCCATAAACAATAATATCAAAGCCGGCTTGGGCAATTTTTGAACACATAGTTGCTTTTACTTCTGTCATCCTATCCAGGCATGCCTTGGCCATATCTTCATTTAATACCATATCCATAAGTAAATTATCCAGCCCTCTCAAGTACCAAGCAGGCTCGAAAATTTGAATTGCAAAATATATAGGTACGAGGTCTTTGTCCTTTAAAGCTTCCACCTTATCTTGAATCCCATCCCATCTATAATCTTCAAGAACATCAGGCATGGGGAAGCTCCACACTTCCTCGGGCGTTTTAAAATCCTTCATAGGAGAAACCATCTTTGAAAAATGGGCTACAGTACCGGGAATATGGGCTACACCCCATTCATCAATTACGGCGTTATTAGGCAGGCTGTCAAAATACATTGAATAGTCAATGAGGTTTTTTGATGGAAGGATATCAATATACCTGTAGGGCATATCATAGTATTCCATATAATCTCTATGTCCGGTTCTCTTTTCAAACTCTCTTTCAAGGGATTCACAAAGGGTGAAACCAAAAGGTACATATTCAGGATTTTCCCTTCTTAGCGCCCGTAAAAGGTTTTCTCTTTTATTCATAAGATATAACACTCCTTTTTTACCTATTGTTTATGATAATAAAATTTTAATATATTTTTTCTCAAAATTCCAGGGAGGGATTAGTGGGCGTGCTAAGGGAAGCTTGTCAATTCTTACCGGTGAAAGTCCGGATTAGGCAAAGGTTAGCCACCAGCCTAACACCTATACCACATGCAAGAGGGCAACCAATTGTATGAAGCTGGTAGATGGGAGTTACCAGGCCGTAACGCAAGTGAAGATATTGAGCCCCCAAACCTACCACCATTGGGGGAGCCGACAGTGTCCATTAGCTGGAAGGTGGAATTCTGTTGTACGATAAGGTGAGTACAGCAATGCCCCCGGGGTCTGAGGCCATAGCATGGTAACAAAAGGAATTGACAGGAACTTGGGAGGACCAGGCTGTTCCCGCAAGGGTAATCCGCAAACAAGCGAGGAAAGCGAGGAAGAGGAGAAGATGGTCTGGTAGTCGGACTAACTCGTAGTACTCTGAGGACGGGAAAGCCGGCCACATGGGGAAGGGGTTAGCACCAATACGCAAAGGAGATGGGAAACATATGATGTCTGCAAAGGCAGGAAAGGTTGTATCCGCTGAGGTACAATTTGATATGGAAACGAAACTGAACCTTATAACTAAACATGCTGCTGAGGATAGGGGTTTTAAATTTTCAAGTCTAGCGCATTTATTGAATGAGGAGTCGTTAAAGGAATGTTTTCATATGTTGAAGAAAGGCAAAGCACCGGGTATAGACAACATAACATATGAAGAATATGAGAAATACCTTCCTTAACACTAATATTCAGAAACTTGTTAAGAGGATGAAAGCAGGGAAATATTATCCGCAACCAGTGAAAAGGGCGTACATACCCAAGGGAGAGGGGAAACTGAGACCATTAGGTATACCTGCACTCGAGGACAAGATAGTACAGAGGGGTATAACAAGGGTACTAAATGCAATATTTGAGCCAAACTTTCTTGATTGCTCCTATGGATTCAGGAAAGGAAGAGGCTGTCATCAGGCACTCAAGCAGATAGATATAGATAATGTAATAATGACAAAGCCGGTAAACCATATAATTGATGCTGATATATGCAGTTTCTTTGATAATGTGGACCATGAATGGCTGATGAAAATGTTTCAGGAAAAGATAGCTGACAAGAACTTTCTAAGAATAATCAAGAAATTTCTGAAAACAGGAGTAATGGAGGAAGGAAAGTTATACCAGACTGAAGAAGGCACGCCTCAAGGAGGGTTATGCAAAGTTTAGCATAACCCTCCTTATGCAAAGAAAGTTATTATGCAAAGTAATTGGTTAAAAGGGTGCATAATTTAAGCATTTCTGTTTGATTTAGTTTGCATAATCTCTGAAGATGATAACAAGAGCATAACAGCTCAAAATATCATTTTTGGAGGATGTCTTATGCAAAAGAGACCATTGACAGAACTGCTGAACGAATTAGAGCAGGAAATGTTGCGGTTTGGTTATACCGAATGTACTGGAAGGAAGCACAGCATACAAATCAATTCCATCTTGTATTTTTCATATACCGGTTGTTTACAACCGGTTTCCATTGGTACAATATCTACTACTAAAATGGATGGACGGTTTGATTCAAGGTACGAATAAGTTAAGAGGTCTACAACCTTTAGTGCATCAGCACCAAACCATGTAGTATTAACCCCCATTGCAGATGATATTCCCCTATACATTTTCCTTGGTTTGTTTTGTGGATTTTCAATGCGGATTATCTTATACCGGCTTGACGATAGCTTTGCTAACAATATATCAATAAGTGTACTTTTCCCGGTACCTGCTTCTCTTACCACAACTACTACCTCCCTGGTCTGAAGAAGCTGGGTAAGTCTTAACAGTGTATTTTCATGATGTTCGCTTAAAAACGTACATGAAGGATCTACAACCTTGGGGAATGGGAGTTTTGTAAACCCCCCAGTAATCAAGAAACTTTTTTGTTACCATTTCATCAACTGCATTATTCATATTTCTCCACCTCTTATTTTTTTCAGATGTTAGGGAATTGGTAAGTCTGTCATCTGTGTTTTCAATATATTATATCACTTCCGGCAATAACTGTGTGGTTCACTTTTTTTAGTAAATATAAGGAAGTTTAACGCTTTATGTATAGTTTGTGTATTGGTGGTCAACAACTGATAATATTACTTTTAATGACCTTATATATGTATAAAACAGAGGGTACACCTGGTATACTTCGCCACAGTCTTCACATTGAACAACTAATATATCAACCTGAATAGGATACAGTCGTATCCTTTCCCACTGGCCATATTCTCAGTCATAAGAGATATCAATTTCCCATCGCCATATGGGATATTTACTCATAAATGAAAAGTTGCCAAAAGAAGAGCATGAGCTACATTCAAGCTCTATTTTAAAGCTATCTTCGAAATTTCCACTATTCCAACTATTGCAATTTTCTGATAAAATGTATAACTTTTTCATAGTATAATAGTATAACTTTTCATAGTGTTGAAAAGTTTTTATTTATTATATTTATTATATCAAAAAAGCAGGGATTTTTCCCTGCTATTTTTTTGCAAAATTTATTAAATTCAGTACCAAAAAGGGGTGATTCAGATATGTCTTACAGTACCAAAAAGAGTGACCGGTAACAGGTGTGAACAAGTATTATGCATACGCACTGGAGGCATCTATCGTACTTCCTAACGGATTGACCATACCACTTATGACTGAATTTTTAGACAGGTAGGAATACAGTTCTGAGAGTGATGATGATGAAAAACGGAAGCAGGATTGTGAGATAAAAGCATTTAAAAGGCTTGCTAAAAGGCTTAAGGAGGCTTTCCCAAGATTAAGATAGCGGTAACATTAGATGGACTTTTTGCTAATGGTCCAATAATGGAAATGTGCAGGGATTTTGGAGGGGATTTTATAATTACATTAAAAGATAAATCTTTAAAGAATGATATTGTGTGAAAGTCAGTGGTATCTGCCATTTGAAGATTAGCTGCAGATGGTGGGTTAAATGTAGATGAAAAAAAATTCGTGCGTCAGCTCTGTAAAAGAAAGTACGGTCTTTACAATGGCCATGGAGATGTAGTACAATTAAACTGGGGCACATGGGAATGTAAGCAAGGCTTACGACTATGACGCCTTTGGCAATGAGAAGAACCCTGAGCCAAATGACACCAACCCATTCAGATACTGTGGAGAGTACTTTGACAAGGAGACCGGTACCTATTATCTAAGAGCGAGGTATTATGACCCGGTAATAGGGAGGTTCATATCAGAGGTTGGACATTCCTATGGCATACCGCTGGAATTACCATAATTTCATTGGAAGACGGAAGCCTGCCATTTCAATGGCGATGTATTTCACGTTTTTATTAACATAATTATTTATTGTTATTTGATAATTGTTTATTGTTATTTGAAAGGGGGATTTTATTAATTGACTGTAAATATTTCTGACCAAATACTTGAAAGAGCTAGGAAAGTTATGCCATGGGGTTCAAGTACTTGTTCAAAAGCACCATATCTTAGGCCGTATGAACCAGCTGCAATAGTTAAAGGTAAGGGTTGCCGCGTATGGGATATTGAGGGACGTGAATTTATTGATTTCCGTAATGCGTTAGGCCCTATAACCCTAGGCTACCAATTCCCTGAGGTAGATGAAGCGATTCATAAACAACTTGAATCTGGTATAATATTTGGACATCCTAGTGTACTTGAATGTGAAGTGGCTGAAATGCTTACAGAGATAATTCCTTGTGCTGAACAGGTAAGATTCCTTAAAACAGGTGGAGAAGCCATTGCTGCCTGTATACGTATAGCAAGAGCTTATACAGGTAAGGACCATATCATTCAGGTAGGCTATAACGGATGGCTCAACAGTCTTGCTTCAGGAGGTCCTGTACTGCCAAGGCAATCAGGTGGCGCATTCACATCAGGAATTCCAGCATGCCTTTCAGCGCTACATCATTCATGTTCCTGGGACGATATGGAAAGTATTAAGAAGGTTTATGAAGAAGTGAACGGCAACTTAGCTGCTATAGTAATTGCAGCAGATTACGCTCAAATAGAAAAAGGAACTACATATTACAAAGAGGTAAGGGACTTTGCCGATAAGAATGGTATTTTACTTATTTTTGACGAAATAGTTACCGGGTTTAGGATAGCTATAGGAGGTGTTCAGGAATACTTCAAGGTAACACCTGATATGGCAGTATTCTCTAAAGGAATTGCCAATGGCATGCCATTATCTGTATACGCAGGCCGAAGAGAAGTAATGCAAAGATGCGACAAGGGAAACGGGGTTATTATTTCATCTACTTTTGCCGGTGAAACACTTTCTCTTGCTGTTGCCAAAGCAGTAATTAATGTTTATAAAACTTGCAATGTAGTTGACCACCTTTGGAAACAGGGAGAGAAAATATGGTCGTCATTAAGCAAGCGGTTTGAAAATTATAACATACCAATTGAAATTAAAGGTTTTTGGCCATGTCCAACATTTACTCCCAAAGCCAATGCCCCTGCTGATGTTATATCTAACTTTATGTCTCTGGCTTATAAACATGGGGTATCTTTATATAATGTGTCTTATGTAAACTTCAGTCATAAAGATAATGACATAGCTGAAGCGCTTCAAAGGCTTGAAAAGGCTTGCATGGAATTGTAGACAGGTTAGTTGCACAATAATCTAAAGTACAAGGGGGATAATCTTTTATCCCCCCATATTATAAAATATATTAAAATATATTCTTTTACAATTTATTAATATTTTATTATATATGAATTATATACCAGTCTAACCATTATTTATTTGCCTTATATCTATCATATGCTGCTTGTTTTATCTTGATCAAATCATCAAGCCCTGCCTTTTTAAGATTATTAAGATATTCATTCCATTTATCCAGTGATTCCTGCCCAGTTATAAATTTTGCTTCCATCTGCTTAACAAGTGTTTCTACATCATTTGCAACTGTATTAAGTCTGCTCTGTTCTTCCGCAGTATACCTTAAATATTGATTGGGGAATGGTAAAACGGTATACGGGAACCAATTTTTTACTGACTCGTTAGCTTTCATTTCCTGCCCAGGGTTGTTTTCTGGAACAGCTTTGAACACAAGTTTACATGGGCCCCAACCAGGAGTAATATACCTATTTGACCATTCTATTTCGGATATTTTTGAATCAGCAGGCATAAGCCTTGCATATTTAGTCTTTTCGGCGTTCATATAATCCCAGTGAACTCCTCTTATTCCAAGCCACATAGATATGCAATTAAGACCTGGCGCAACATCTTCGTCAGAGTAGTTGATATCCAGCCATCTCATAGTAGCTTCAGGATACTTGTTTACCTTTGTAATTGCTGCATGCCCTATACTTATTGGATAACGCCCACGTATATGAGGTTTACTATTCCATTGTGAAGTTAATGGCTTTAACAGTTCAGTTTCATTCTTCCCACTTTTATAGTGTTCTGGTTTTAAAAGAGTTCCAAACGTCATACATCCTACCTTGCCTTCAGTAACCTTTGCATTTGCCTGTTCTCCCTTTTGAGTAAACACTTCATTATCCAAAAGTCCTTCGGTAAATAATTTATTAATAAATTTAATCATTTCTTTATACTGATCTGTTGCGGGTACAAAAACAACTTTATCATTTGAATCCCTATCATATAAGTTATCTATCAATTCTCCAAATGCATTTATCAAATATAACTTAAAAACATCAAAGTTGTTAGGAGATATTGGTATTTTGTCAGGACCTAATTGCTTAAATGCTTTTACCATTGTATAAAATTCATCAAGAGTTTCAGGTTTTTTTACCCCCGCTTCTCTTATCCAATCTCCTCTTACATAAAGTGTAGAATCTGCTACTGTAAGGGTATCAGCAATATATGGAAGCATGTAAATATTCCCATCCATTGCTGTTATAGCAGGTTTTGTATCAGGGTATTCTTTAAATACTTTTTTGAGGTTTGGTGCATAGTTCTCAATTAAATCATTAAGCGGTATAAGGGTTTTTCCCTGAATACCATACATGGTTTCATCCTTAACATCAAGACCATTAAAAAACACATCAGGAAGATCTCCACTTGCCAGGGCTAGGTTTTTCTTTTCTGCCCAACTTGATTCATCTACAGGTAAAAACTCAATTTTTATATTGGTCAGCTTTTCCATTTCCTTAAAGTATGCCATTTCTGCAAAATCTCCATGCATAGGATTCTTAGGATGCATAAACCTTAAAGTAATGGGTTCTTTTACTATAGGGTAGCCGGTTTTGTTAAAGTTAGAATCTTCCTTCTTTCCCTGGTCGGTTGTTACATTCTTGCCACCTTTATCCTCACCCCCCTTTTCTGTTTCTTTTCCAGAACACCCTGAGAAAGCAGCAAGTGCTACCATAATACATAGTAGTAATGCGAGGGCTTTCAAAAATTTTTTAGTTTTCATTTTAAGTATAACCTCCCTTTCTTTTAATTTTAAATATATTAAATATAATCCCCAGTAAGGGATTTTCTTCCTTGTATACCTAAAAACATCCCATTTTTCTCAAATAAGAAGCACTTATCCTTTTAAAGCTCCAAGCATAATTCCCTGAGTAAAATATTTTTGAAGAAAAGGATATATAATCAATACAGGTAATGAAGACACAATAATTACAGAATACTTTATCATGCTTGCTATTTTCATTTGCATACTTATTACATCGTCACCCACGGCCATAACATCCATCATGGCAGTTTTCAATTCATTTTGGATTAGTATTTCTCTAAGAATTAATTGAAGCGGGTAAAGTTTTCTATTAGTTATATAAATTAAAGCGTCAAAAAAAGAATTCCAGTGTCCAATTCCATAAAACAACGCTAATACTGCAATAAGGGCCTTGGATAATGGCAAAACAATCTTCACAAACGTATATGTAGTGTTGCAACCATCAATCATTGCCGACTCTTCAATTTCTACTGGCACACTGTTTGCAAAAAATGTCCTTGCTACAACTATGTTATACATACTAACTGCATTCGGTATAAGAAGAGCCCATATTTTATTAAGCATTCCTAGTTTTTTAATCAACAAATAAGTAGGAATAAGCCCGCCGCTGAAAAACATCGTAAAAGCAAACAAAAATGTAAAAAAGGTTCTTCCTCTTAATCGTTTCTTGGACAATACAAAAGCGCTTGTAAGTGTCATAAACAAATTAATTAATGTGCCTGTTATTGCATAAAATATAGTATTTCTATATCCTGTAAGTATTTCACCATCCTGAAATACTCTTACATAACCCATAAATGTTATTTTCTTTGGAATAAGTACTACCTTCCCAGTATTTACTAAGTCTGGGTCACTTATAGAAGCAATAAGCACAAAGTAAAGAGGATATAAAACCATAAACGTTATTACTCCAAGTAAGACTATATTTACTATATCAAATACCTTGTCTCCTTTTTGTGATTTAATCAACCGTATTTACCTCCCTTACCAAACGCTTGTTTCGCCCAGTTTTTTTGCTAGCTTATTTACCATTACTAACATAATAAAGTTTATCACCGAGTTAAAAAGGCCAATGGCTGCAGAAAAACTATACTCTGCGCTAATAAGTCCTCTTCTATATACATAAGTTGATATAACATCTGAAGTTTCCATATTCATAGGATTTTGCATAAGAAATGCTTTTTCAAATCCTACATTCATAATTGAACCAGTGCTGAGTATAAATAGAATAACAATTGTTGGGAGTATACCAGGTATATTAATATTCCATATTCTCTGCCACCTTGAAGCGCCATCTATTATAGCTGCTTCGTGCAGCTGTGGATCTATAGAACTTAATGCTGCAAGATATATTATAGAATTCCATCCCGTATTTTGCCATATACCTGACCATACATAGAGATGCCGAAACAATGCAGGTTCAGCAATATAATTTCTGACTTCGAACCCTAAAGCTTTTCTAAGATGATTAATAATACCAGTACTTGGAGATAGAAACGTTATTAACATACCTACTAATACGACGGTTGATATAAAGTGAGGTGCATATGTAACTGTTTGTACAGTTCTCTTATACTTACTGTTTTTTACTTCATTAAGCATAAGAGCTAAAATTATTGGCATAGGAAAACCAGCTATAAGAGAGTAAACAGAAAGCACCACTGTATTTCTGATAAGAGGCCAGAAATAATATGAATCAAAAAACGATTTAAAATGCCTCAGTCCCACCCACGGACTACCTGTTATTCCTAATGCTCCATTAAAATTCTTGAAAGCAATTTGCACACCATACATGGGTCCATATTTCATAACAATAAAATATACCAATGTAGGTATAAGCAATAGATATAACTCCCAATCCCGCATTACATCTCTAATAAGTTGTTTCCTCCAGGTTTTGATGTTTGCACTTGGATTGGTTGATTTCATATTACTACCTCCTATTAATATCTAAACAACTACCAAACGTTAGTCCTTAAAGTAATTTAAATTCAGGGTTCAATGTTTGAATGTCTGTGAGCTAAAGACCTTGCAAAATAATCATCCAATAACTCAAACTCAAATTCTTTTACAATATCATCTATAGAGAAATCGTCAGATTCACTTGAAATCAGCACCGCTCCTAAAAAACCCGGATCACTTATTTTAAACTTACTGCCATATTTTTGTTTTGCTGCTCTTAGCTTATCCCAGTTCCAGTCAAGATGAATCACCTTGCAATCAAGATTTACAGTAGCTGTTACAAAACTGAAGTAATTTGTGCTTGAAGCTATGAGCTCACCCACGGGTGATATTATTGTACACGGCAAACCTGATACTGCCCCTGCAAAATGGGCCCTGCATGAATATGCCCAATAATTTTGCATAAATCCACCATGATACATTGACGAAAATACTATAAGATCAGGTTTTTCCTTCTCATATTTTTGCCGCAATTCTTCAAAATTAAGGTCAAAACAAATTGCACATGCAATACGGCCAAAATCACACTCAATTATTGGTGCATCCTTACCACAAAGTATACCACCTTTTGTTGTTTCTGTTATTACCACATGATTTTTATTATATATACCTGCAATATTCCCATTTCTATCAATAATTTGCGTAGAATTTCTCCAGGTACCATCAGCCATTTCTCTCGCAGCAGAATATGCTATATAACAGTTATGAACTGATGCAATCTCCCTCATAAAATCTCTTACCCGATTTCCTCTCACTTTGTAATACTCCAATCTTCTTTCCATGGAATAAAGCGGTGAACGGTCACATGCTTCATGTGTAATTATAATGTCAGGTTTATCAGGAAGCACATCAGAAAATTGTCTATTCCAGTGATCAATCATTCTTTCTACTGCTGTATTATAATCCAGGTCGAGATCGAGTAAATAAGGTTTTGGCCCTAATGCGCTAATTGTTACATACCTTGCCATCATTACCACTCCTTGACGTGTATTTAAATGATCCTGTCGCGGAATGCTATAACCGTTTGAATTATTTAGGTAACTATAATTAATTATAGCTAATTACAAATAATTTTGTTACTTACTACAGTAAATTATACTATTGTAAATATATTTGTAAATATATTAATCCGTAATTATTTTCTGGCGTCGTGCCAGTTTAATTTACTATACTATTTATTATATCGTTTCACTAAATAATAATCATTGACGTATTTTAATTTTTTTTTGCACATTATTAAGGTTAATGGGTTGACTTTTAATAATATTTTTAAGAAAAATCTGTCATATTACCATGGAAGTCTCTGTAAATGAATCCCTGATTTCTCTTTCTGAATTCATTAGGAGTAATTCCTTCACGAGCTTTAAAAAATCTGGAGAAATAGTGAACAGATTGAAAGCCAACTTTTTCGGATATTCTGGTAACTGATTCATTGGAGCTATAGAGGAGTTTTTTTGCATTTTCAAGTCGAATATTCTGAAGATACTTAATAGGAGAAACACCATACCTTTCCTTAAATACAGAACAAAAATATACAGGACTTAAATGAACCATATCTGCAAGATCATTTAATTTAATTTCCTTATGATATTCTCGGTTTATAAAATTAACAACATTATCTAATGGGTCTGTGTTGTTTTTATCGCTTTTCAAATCAATCTTTCCAATTGATTTGAAAAGCTGCTTTTCTTCTTGATATAGCTTTCTTGTTAGGTAAAGGACAATTTGATTTAATAAACAACTTATTATACTCTCTGTGTATTGGTCAGGTTTTTTAAGTTCTTCTATAATATTTATAAAGGCGTTCCGTATAACTTCGCTTGTATTCTCTATTCTAGGCGGTAGTTCATTTAAATATGCTGAAGTCATAACATTATTACAGTAAAATTTTAGTTCCACAGTATTGAGAGATTTGAGTTTAGACGCCATAATAGAATGTTTAACATTAGGTTTAAATATATATACTTGATTCACCTCAACATTATAAGTAAAATTGCTAATAGTAATTTCTCCTTCCCCACTAAGAATAAACACAATTTGATAATAATCATGATAATTAGTTTTAACTATATGCTTTGCTGGGTACATGCATTTTGAAACCCACAATAAATTAAAATCTTTACTATGCATTCTACACCCCTACACCCCTATATACTATATATTCATCCTGCATTTCGCATCCATAGTTTACCATTATATCTGCTATCATTTTACAAATAAATCATACCAAATACATCTGAGAAATTCAATATGATATGCCC
>JABUEW010000103.1 GCA_013314855.1 Bacillota bacterium
TGAGCAAAATAATTACATTGAAATATTATTAAATTCTATTCAAATTATTTTGCGAGTTTGATTTGCCCCGAAGTGAATTTACAGGCTCTTAAGACTTGGAGCATTTAGTTACTGGAAGCATTTTCTTCATAAAAAGAAAATGCGCCCTGCTATATATATATATATTATATATATTGCTATATATATTTAGATTTAGCAATTCCACAACTTAGCATCACGAGCACTACCTATTTCTTATAACCTGCTATTCTGTAGAACTTTATACATATACATACATACTTACTTAATATCTTCCATATTCCTCAACCAGGTCATAAACAAGCTTTATCCTCTTGAGTTCTGTCCCTGGAGGCACCTGATCTCCTGCAGACTGAACCAGCCTGCTGCTGGTTTTCCTTAATTGAAGCCATTCTTTCACATGCTCAATAAAATCCCTCTCACTGGTTTCAGGCATCCACATAACCGGAGATATTCCGCCCATAAGGATCATATCGTTGCCGGCCTGCCTTCTAATCTCGGGTGGAGTTAAATCACCAGTGGGCTTTGGGGTACAGGCATCAGCAACATCAATGCCCGCCTCAGCCACAACACCTATGATATTGTTCAGTGCTCCATCCAGGTGTGCCGATACTGTTTTCCCTGCACTGTGGAGCCGGTCAGCTATATTCTTATAGTGGTTGAAGCTGTACTTCCTGAATAATTGTGGAGGCTGGACATCGCTTGAAAGGTTGTCACCGAAAATTACATGGGGAGCCGGAGATTTGCAATATATATCGACCAGTTCGAGATGCTTTTCATTATATGTATCAATATACTTTTTAAACAGATCAGGCTCATCATAAATTGCATAAACGGTGTTTTCAACACCGGCATAATATGATATAAGTGAACCAAGTCCGGTATAACCCATACCTGGAAATCCAAGCCCTACATCACCGCCGATTTCTTCTATATAGCTCCAGTTTTCATACTTTGGCCTGAATTTTCTCCTTTCAATAGCATATAGTAGAATTTTCAGGTCATTGATATTTTCAACCATATGCTTCGTTATATCCCAGGAAAAACTCACCGGGCTCCATTTGCGTATCATATGGATTTCGCCGATGGGAGTAATATACCTTTCAATCGCAAGGTCACCTTTGATTTCTCGTTCCCTGGATACACCATCCTCGTAATATTCTTCATGCAGGCTGCCTACTTCTATGTACCAGCCTGCTTTTACTTCTCTATGCAAATCTGTCATTTCCTTCGTACAATTACTGATTGCAAACAAACTCCACTGCCCTCCACTCTCAACTCTAAACCAATGACCCAGGTCAGCAAACCATGGTACCCTGTCGGGTGTTTCCCTGTTCAAAACCTTTAACAGTCTTTCCCTTTCAGTCATCTCAACGACTTCACCCCTCTTGTTTCCTATACGGTCAATAATTGCTTCAATAGCTGCTTTCCCTATGCTATCCAAAGGAAAAGGAATAGATGTAATTAAGTATAAATACATTTTTTATAAAAGTCAATGATATAGAATTTAACCTATGATTAATATAGAATTTAACCAAAAATAAAGTTGAAGTGTATAAAATTTGATATAATATAAATAAAATAGAGATATTTAATTCGAGACGATTAAATTTCGTATGATTGTGAAATGAAGAATATATGGCATTGGAGAGTTGCATATGGAGTTAAATGATATTGTTGCCAAATATAATTTATACTTGTTATTAACATTTGGGTCTTATAATACTGATAGATTTACAGAAAATAGTGATATCGACCTGGCCTACTTATCAAATAGAAGGCTAAATGTGGAAGAAGAGATGGAACTTCTTAAAGATATGGTTGTCTATTTTAAGCGAGACGGTATAGACCTGGTAAACTTAACAAAGGCCGATCCACTTCTGGCATTTCAAATAGCTTGTAATTCCAAAGTACTGTATGAAGAAAATAATAGCTTTATTTTGTTTAAAATGAAAGCATCGGCAATATATGCCGACACTAAACATCTAAGGGTTTTAAGAAGAAAATTCCTGCAAGAACAATTGAAATTAGCAAATTATCGAGAAAATAAGGAGAGGGGAATAATTTATGAGTAACTTTGAAGTAATTGTTGAGAAATTAATAAAATTAAGAGAATATATTGAACAGCTAAAAAAAATCAAGCCAGATAGTTATGAACAGTATATTTCAGAAATAACAGTAAAATATGCAATAGAAAGAATAATACAGCTAATTGTAGATATTGCGCTGGATATAAACAATATTCTTCTTGCTTATAATAACAGACCCCCTGCACCGGATTATTACAATTCCTTTATTGATGTGTCCGAATGTGGAGTGTTTGATAGTGTTTTTGCTGTTTCTATCGCCCCTTCAACGGGTTTACGGAATAGGCTTGTGCATGAATATGAAAAAATAAATGATGAGATTGTTTTTAACAGTATTAATAAAATTATTAGCATGTACCAAAAGTACCTCAGTTTAGTTTTCGAATACATAGAAGGTAAGTAAAAGATTAAGTAACATGAAAACAGCTATTTTTTGTCACATAGGGAAATCCCTAGTGGCATTAACTACAGTCCAATAGCAATATCCAAACCCATTTTATTAAGATTAAATGCCTTAGAACCATGGAAATCTCCCAACCCCAGGTCCAACTTAAATGGAAAAAGCTCATTTAGACTGTTTACCTCAACAAACTGTAAATATGTTTTTTTAGTTGCTATTAGATATGCTTCTATTAAAAGAAGTTTTATTTCGGTGTTATGGATATTAAATGGCTCTTTTCGCTTATACTCTCCACGCTTGCTTCCATCTTCAACAACGCCCCATTCAGTTATGGAACGAACAATTTTATCAATAGCATATTTTAACGTGCTTCTTTCACCCCAAATCTCATATATTCTCCTTTTTACCATGCTTAAAGAAAAGCCGTCCTGCAAATTAAGAAGTTTGCCGATAGTAGCGGTAATGTCAAGGAAAACAGGATATGCCATCATTAACATACACCAATGAATAGCTATTTTCTCATTTTCGTCAGCCGTCTTAAACAATTCAAGAGCCCTGTCCCGTATATGCATATGTTGTTGTTCAACGTTGAGCCAGGTTCTGGTTAATATGCTAATCGTCTTTTTTCTGTTTTCTTCTTTTATATATTCCATTAAATACTCATCTAAAACTTCCTTTACCTTCTTGCAGTATTTTTCATTATCTTTGGTATACGCCTCTTTCAAATCCAAATAAGTCCTTACAGTTTTATTTAGCCAATCAAGTTTTATGCTTCTAACAAAGCCTATTCTCTCAAGCACTTCTGTCATCCTTTCTTATGTGTATAAACGGCACTATAACTTCTTCTATGCTTAAGCCTCCGTGGCTTACAACCCTTTTGCCTTCCGTGATGAAGGCATAGTCTTCTTCACACAATATGTAGCTGTACTTCTGTAGAATGCCCATCCCATTCCATTGAAAAGCTTTGAATTTTGACAATATTATATCATAATTTATATTACTATCATAAATTCTAACCCTCTCAATTATCAAGGGACATACCGTCCATAACAATCAAGGCCGCCCTTTTCATGTTCTCTTTGTTCATCCTGTAGTTTATGTACCATGGAATCTTATGCACCATCACCGGTGACTTTGCATAAGAGAGCGATGACAGCATTCCGTAATTATTAAAAATCCAGGTCTTAAATTTAGCATTCAGCAGCCTCCTGGCTTCCTTGTATTTTATATTATCCCGATTATCCAGAAAATAATTATTATCATGATTATATTTTAAGCTTAATATTTCTCCCCAAACTTTTGCTATGGCAAACCAGTCTTTATACGATTTTATATTTTGCTGCATTGTATGAATTTTATTTATGCCGCTATCAAATCTCCGTTTTACGTTTCCTCCTATATCATATACAATTCCTGCCTGCATCCAGGAAGGATATTCATAAAACTTTAATTGCTTTACCGGCGATAAAAAGTTTTCCTGAAATAGATTATCCATATATGCCCTTATTTCACAATTGCCAAATTCAATCATAATAGTGGCAGTAATATCTTCACCGGCAGCATATTTAACATATTCCTCCCATTGTTCCTGTAGAAAATGAAGGAATGTTCCCTTACTCTCTACTACTGTCCTAATTGGGAACTGTTTGAGCCGGTTATTCTTATACAGCATTTCCACTGCATAGTTGGCTATCAGGTTTGGAAGCTCTTCTCCTTTATAATAAAATGGTATAAAGGTTTTAATTAGATCTTGAAAGTCCTTGATAACCTCCGGAATGATGCCGTATACATTCTTCAAAACAAATTCTTTTGTACCTTTATCTCCAAGTATAGGCCCGTTATAATTCCGATATGCAATGTATACCCTGTCAAATACTTCGGTGTAAAGCTCTTTTATTACGTTATAACTTAATTTGGGGAAAATTTCCCGCAGTGAAAATTCAACAAAAGAACATTTTTGCTGTATATCATATGGAATTGTATGGTCGGCAGTATACCTTATGACAATTTTTCTGTCGAGTTTTCCGCCTTTGTCCAGGATGCTGCGAATATTCTCTTCATAGTAATATCTAAACATTTCAGGGTCCTCATAATTTATTATAATAAACCCTAATCCGTTAATACTATCTACAACATCTTCGGCAGACAGCAGGTTATCCGGGTCAAAAGCCAATATAAAATGATTGCTCTGAAAATTCAGTTTACCGATAACAACATCCCTTATCATACTCTCACTCCATAAACACTATGCATACTGGCTTTAACACGGGAATTATTACATTTCGCCTTTCAATATCCGTCCTCCATAATTCTTCCTCTTTTTCTATGGATTTCATTCTATACTTTTTAACACTCTCTAGTCCTATTCTCTGGATAGCTTCCCTTCTCAGCATGAATGCATATTCATACTTGGCTCGCTCTTTGGATAAACTTCTTAAGTAATTATCCTTCATTGTCTCGAACAGATTATATGCGTAATCACTAGCTTTATTGTACACCATATTATATGTATCATCATCAAACTCTTTATAGCCTTTGAAAGAGATTTCACTTTCTTCTTTGAGGATGGTTTCCCATAGTATCTTTGATGATGCCATCCTTATGATGCCGTTTTCATTTATAAACAACGGGAATATCTGCCTGTTATTACTGCTTTCATTTATGCTGATTTCCCACAGGGACCAATAGCCCTTTTCATTTGAGCAGCCGGGTATCTCCAAGACGGGTATCTTGCTTGTCTTTACCCATACCGGAACACTCCTTAGCATATCCTTTACCCGCTCATTGTTCAAATCAATGGAAGAAAGTTCAAATACATTCACTTCATTACCTTTTGACAGCTGATAATTTATATACATCTGCTTTAGCCAACTTTCGATAGGCAAATTGCTTATGTTGGCAACAAGGCTTTTATCAAGCAGTTTTTCATCCTTCAGAAGTCCCTTAATTTCATTCATTTTTTGTGTTTTTTCGCGTACATCCTCTTCTAACTTATCGATATAATAATCTATATTTCTAGGGTTGCTAATTCCTTTTATATAAAGATCCGTAAAATCAACCTCTGCTTGGGCACTATCCAAAACATCTTCCATCTTGTCTACACCGAATTGTTCAAAGATAATTGTGAGTTTTTCTTCCAATACCTCTTTAATCCTATACTCCACTGTACCGGAAAGCATAAAATTGAATACATAGACATCCCGCGTTTGTCCAATGCGGTCAACCCTGCCGATGCGTTGTTCAACCTTCATGGGATTCCAGGGCAGGTCATAGTTGATAACTATATTTGAGAACTGGAGGTTTAAACCCTCACCGCCGGCATCGGTAGAAACGAGAATATCGGCAGTCTCTTTAAACTCTTTCAAAACAATATTTCTCTCTTCAATACCCATTGAACCGTTTAACACGGCAACTTTAAACCCATTGCTTTCCAGGTACTCCTTTAAAAAGCACTGGGTAGCAACGAATTCTGTAAAAATAATGGCCTTGAAATCCTCAAAATCCATCTGTATCTTATAAATAAACTCCAGAAGCTTTTCGGCTTTTGTATCCACATACTGATGTTCTGCCTGATTTGCCACAACAAGCATGTCCTTGATATCTTCAATTTCTTTTCTAATATTAAAGGACTGAACGGCAATAACTTCATCTATTGATTGTTCAGCATCTACTTCCCATAAATCCTCTTCCTTTAAAGCTAAAACCCTTACTTCGTTATTCTTTAGAATTTCAAGCCTTTTCTCAAGATTTTCTTTTATTGCCCTGGTACTGCTGGTTACAAGCCTTTGCATAAGCACCATTAAAAATCCGATGTAATTCTTCTTTTCCTTCCTTGCCCTGTTATAGTTTTCAGCTACATACCTTGTGACCATCTCATATAACTGCTTCTGAAGGCTATGCCTTTCTTCCCAGTCTATGTTCACGGTTTTTGTTATCCTGTTTTTAAACAACCGGTTCCCTTCGGCATCAACCGCTTCCCTCTTCTCCGTCCTGATTATGTACGGGGCTACCTGTTCTTTTACCACTGCACGGCTATCCGGAAAGGCGCTCTTATCCAGAAGCCGTATCATCCTCAAAAACGGTTCGGTTTTCCCCTGGTGCGGCGTAGCAGTAAGCAGCAAAAGATACGGACTTACCTCAGCCAGAGCGCTACCCAATTTATATCTTGCCACATCGGAGGAAGAGCCCCCAATCCTGTGTGCTTCGTCAATGATTATAATATCCCATCCTGCACGAACTAAACCTTCCAACCTTTCCCTGTTATATTCTTCTATTTTCGCTTTACTCCAGCCGTTTCGCCTTTCTAATGGTTTTACAGAATCCATGGAACAAATAACCTGTGAAAAGTGAGACCATACATTACCTTCTCCATATATTCTCTTAATAGTATCAAAATCATCATGCAATATGATGTGGAAATTTTCATTAAACTTATTCTTCATCTCGCTATGCCATTGGGTAATAAGTCCCTTTGGACAAACAATAAGAATGCGATTTATAAGGCCTCTTGTCTTAAGTTCCTTTATAATAAGACCTGCTTCTATCGTTTTCCCAAGGCCCACCTCGTCAGCTATGATATATCTTACCTTATTGTCGGACAAAGCCCTGTTAAGAGCATATATCTGGTGAGGTAAGGGAATAATATTGCTGCCTATTGAAGACAATATCCCGTTTGCCAGTTCATTATTGATTCGGGCAGCAGTAATAATATACTTAAGCAAATGAGTACTGAAACTATCCAAACAATCCAGGCTGCATATTTTATCCTCCGGTAGAAGGTAAGCTGTCTTTTCTACCGGATCAAAGACATTGTACGATTTATAACCCCACAAATCATTAATACCAATTATTTTGACAGTTTTTTTATTATCATTGTCGAAAACCCAATTACCTATTTTGTACATCTGATCCCCTCATAACTTAAAAACAGATATTTTATTAATTGCTTTATTATCAACAAGTTCTTTAATCAACAGTTAGTTAATTAATTAGTTAATTAATCATTCTCCTATTCTCGTTAGAGAATTATCATAATACATAAGAATGCTGGGGTCTTCTTGTATAACACTTTCAGGCAATCTTTTGCCTATGCTTACAATTGTTTTATAATCTTTTTCTTTCCAACAGTGCTTGAAGCCTGCCCTTATGGCTTCTGTCCTGAAGATGCGGATTTTGCCTTTTCCTGCCTTATATTCCTCGAATTCTTTCAACAGCTTCTTATCACGGAGTTTCTCAAGGTCAGACTGCTTGTTTACATCAGGTACATACCACCTGCCTTTTTCATCCTGCAGGAAATTCTCCTTCAGGATATCCATAAGCTCCGGCATTTTCTCATGCCTAAGTTTCTTTAATTCCTGCAGGAATTTAGGCTGTATTTCCTGGTATGTCTGAGGTGTCCTCAATTCATTATGAAGCCACTGTATAGCCGTTTTTTCATCCAGTACCAAAAACGACAGCTGCTCATTCAAATCGTATTTGAGCCTCTTGGCATCGTATATACTCACCTGATTTGGCAAGAAATACATGCCGTCCCTCTCCGGAAACCTTTGTTTAAGCCCTAAATAGAAGTCTGCAGCTCCCATGGGTATACTAGCCCCTTTCTGAATGTGGAAAGCAACCATGCTGTCGTATAGCAGGTAATTCTGCCTTTCAGGTATAATGTCCAGCATACCGTTATTCTCTACCGTAACAGGAAGCTTGGCAAGATGCTCCCTTATAAAACTCCAGACGCCTTCTTCGGTACCGGCCTCGGTTAAAAACCTTTGAACAAAGGAGTCCTTTGGCTTATATGCCGAAATGATTAAATCCTGCTTTACCGCAGTTGTAGTTGTAACCTGTTTGAAACTGCCCTGCTTTTTATCAAGTGTTCTCACATTTGCAATAACAAAGCCAGCTTTGAGTATTGCTTCCTGGATTGCATTCCAGATGCTGTTTTTTGAATTGTGAAATTCAACCGTCATCCACCTGCCGGGCTTAAGGACTCGATAATTTTCGGCAAAGCATTTTTCCATTAGCTCCTGGTATTCATATAACCCCTTGTTCTGAGCATTATTTATAATCGCTTCGGATTTATTATTGGTAAAAACTTTAAGCCATGCTTCCCAGATAAAGTTTAATTCGGAATACATGAGGTTATCCCCGAAAGGGGGGTCGGTGAAAATGTAGTCTATTGAATTATCCTTTATATTAAATGAAGTACACGAATTTGTTGATACAACAAAATTATCAAAGTCTAATTTGCTATTCTTATAACTTTTAATTAGACTTTTCAATTTTCTGGGATATCCATCAAATATAGATAATTCAACATTTATTGAAGAAATATATAGAGTTCCTGGTAATCCAGGAGTACCGCCTGGTTTTACATTTTGATATCGCCTCATTTTATTAATATGAATATTAAACGACGAAAGCAGAAATTTTAAAGGAATCTTCATGCTATATTTATTTAAGTATTCAAAAAAAGTCGCTAATGCGTATAAGTTTCTCTTATAGTAAAAATGATGCACATGCGTAATACCATGTGATCTTTTCGGTTGTTCAGTATTATACCCTTCAGGCATTCTGTCCGTAGGAAACCAATAAGGAATATCCATATCGTCAATCCTTCGAATAAGCTCAAAATCATATTCATCCGGTTTTTTTTCGTACCGTTGTTTCCCTACCGTATAATTGATAAGCACAGGCACCTGTTTGGCCATTTCTATGGTTTCTTTCAAGGCACTATCATATATTCTTTCCGTAGCCCTTTCCAAGTCTTTCTTTTTGAGGGATACTCCACACTTGTCACATTGAAACTCTTCTTTCACTTTTCCCTTTTCATTATCTACGGCCACATGCCAAAACACCAATTCACTGCTGCAGCTTGGGCAGATAAAAGCATCCGACCAAACTGTATAGTTAATTCTCCCTATTATAGGATTACCGGTAATATCTAACTGCACCTTTCCATCAACCACATGTTGTGTTTCGTACATCCAGCCGCATTCTTTTTCTACTTCGTCTAAAATTCTTCTGGCTTCTTTTTCAAACTCTACTGTATCTACAGGTGTATTGTAATTATATGCAATAAAAGTTGCTGCCGGGGATAAATCATTCAGTATGGTCCTTCTTGCCCCCCATTCGACAGTCTTTCCTTCTTTTTTAAATTCCTCTTCTATGGCAAGTTTGAATTCCCTATCCGGATTACCGCACATTTGTGCCGCCACTCCCGTCATTCCGGTGCCGCAAAATCCGTCAAAGACAATATCTCCCGGCTTGGTATAATGCAGTATATACCTCATAATCGCTTTGTGGGGCACCTTGGTATGGTAAGAGTGAGCATTATATATGGGGTCATTCTTCCCCTCCGAAATATCGGCAGCATAAGGCTCCACATTGTAATCATCTGTATCTTCATCATAATGCTTTCCATATTTCTCGATAAAATCGTTTATAAAAGGGTTGGGACATGCTGTATAATACGGCGGATCCGACAGTTTAATAATATCCTCATCTTTACCTATGGGAAATCCTTCAATATCTCTTACCTTATCTAGCATTTCCTTGGTTAATTCCATAGTGCTACCCCCACTCCACTATTTATAATAATTCTTACTTTGTTCTCGTCTTTGCCTTTTGTAAGTTTTCTAATGTCAGCCGCAAACCATCACTTTTTACTAATATTTATGAATATTTACGAAAATACGCAATTTGTATTATATCATATTTTTGAATCAGAAACTAAAAAAAAGAGAACCTTCGGAGCTGAAGCATCAAAATTTTATTAGAACCTATTAATACTGCCTTTTATAGTAATTTCATCTAATCATCTAATTATGTAACAATTATGCACAATTTAAGCATACATTTAATTCATCCTACAACACTGTTAGCTTGATATCTAAGCGCAACGCTTTTCTGAGCATGTCAACAACACCCTTGCTTCTTCCAATATTCTGTTAAGGCAAATCATCGAAAATCTCACTATAAAACTTCCTGGTTCCTTCAAAATAGAATTAATCTCTCCATCTCAGCCTCTATTGCTTTAGTATCATTCCATAATAATGCATTTATTCCACCATGGAGTACCAGTCCTTCCCGTATTTTTTTTAATTCTAATTGAAACCGGATTAGACCTTATATTTATCAAAAGCCTTATAGAATGCCTTTATGCGATCCAGCTTATTAGTCTCGCAAGCATACTGCCCAAACTGGGTACGTATAAGAGTAATACCTGCCTCTACCGTACTGTCAACCCACTGCTCGATTTCCGCATCGCTCATCTGAGTGATATTAAAGGAGTAAAGAAGCCAGTCAAAAGGAATGTCGGTGTTTGCCTTCACAGTTTCAATGGTTAGCAGGTCTGAAACCGATGGCTGGTAGTGAGAAATCCTGACGTCCTTAAGGTATTTGAGGTGTGCAGGTGCAAGATTTTCACAATGTACCGACCTTTTTCCTGTAGTAAGACCTTCAAAATACCGGTTCCAATATGGTACGACAAATTCTGGCCACATATCCGGTGAAATAAGGCTGGCAAAGTCATCGGCAAGCCATGCGCTGTGCGAATTTACTTCAGGCATCCCATTTACCTTATTCGTAAAATGATGAAATCTCACAATGCTGTCTGTTAGAAGAGCAAGGAATTTCTTTGCCTTTTCCGGTTCGTCGTACACATCATAAATAAAATCCTGCCCACGCATAAGTATAGCTGAAGTCAGAGGCCCCTGGGCACCCATGCCTGAAAATCGCACATTTTGATCAGGAAATTGCTCTTTAAGGTAATCACACAGCTCATAGTAGTGTTTAAAAAGCGGTTGATTACTATAGTCGATATCCTTCTTTGCCTCCAACAGCTCAATGCCCTCATCAATACTTGAAAGCGTAGGCTTTACGTTGGGTTCGGAATTTTCCGGATATGTTACCGGAGACCCAAGACAGATAATGTGCCCATATGAAATAGGAGGTCCGGATACAGGACGAAGAGGCAGCATATCTCCAAAATACTCATAAATTCTCTTTAAACCTATGTGCCATGCCTTGGCGCACTTAACCTTGTCTTGATAGAACTCTCTCATTGTTATTCCGCCAAGATACACGATGGCATCATGGTATATCTCAACCGACGGGCGAATTTCTACACCCTTGTATACATATTTCATAATAGCTTTCACCTCTGCCTTTTAGCATTAGAAATATTTATTTTAAAATTATGATATAACCGCTCGGATTAAAATACAACAACAATTTTATATAGAAGTTGTACTTTTTCAAGGCATCTCCAGTAAATAAAGTAGCATTTTCTTAAAACAGCTTGTTTTCAGGCCAACTAAGCAGTATTACTACGGTTTTGGGAAGCCTCTTGATATACCCGTTAAAGCCGCCTTGCATAGATGAATTGCCTGATTTGGCAATATCTTCTCTCTCGATTTTTAAGAATTCTTTTTTTGTTGCTGGTTTCTTTTTTGTTCCCTTAAGGCAATAACATTGATCATAGGCAGTCTTACAGGAGGATTAATGCCTGATTGACTGGTTACACTTATTAAAAAAGATCTTGATATTTGCGACAGTGTAATAATTCCATTAAGTTCAAGCATTTCTTTAAATTTATCATTTGATAATGCTTCGGGATTTCCGACAAAAGCACCTTCCATTGTCAAACTAATACTAAATAACATAGCCTTTCCGGCTTTTGCTTTTCCTTTCACCAAAAACTCAATAACACCGACGTAATTGTTTTCTCTTTCACACAATTCAATTATATTATAGTCAAACTCAAAAGTCGTGGTAACTTTTTTGCCCTTTATATCTACTATTTTTGTGTGAAGGACAAAATCTCTCACCCTATTTCCTATGAATTGAAAATTCGCTTTCACAGCATTTCCATTAATCATCATCCCACCGCCATATCAAGAATTTGAATATTATCTTTTTCATAGCAAACTTTATATTCCTCATCCATGCCCTCAAAGCTAATATTAAGTTTCCAACCCAGTTTTTTTGATATTTTCCATAATTGCTCAACTGTATAGTTATATTCCCCACTTTCAAGTTTTGAAACCATAGCCTGGCTTATCCCTAAAACTCTGGCAAGTTCTTTTTGAGACCAGCCTTTCGATATCCTGTAGTCAAATATTTTAGTTGAAATATTATAATAAATATCATAGAGTTCTGCTCTTTCCATCGCCGATGTATCAGATATTCTCTCTATCATTTCCCATGCATCCGGCAGTTTAAATAAATCATTCATTTATAATAACCTCCTTTAATCTTTTCAAGGCAATAATCTTTGCTGTTTGATAACTATTGCCGCTGCCTTTCTTCTTGTTCTTCTCTTCGAACGGATACAACAGGACAGCAAATTTATTACCTTTATACTTAACAAATGCAAATAGTATGCGAATGTTTTTCAAAGAATCTATTTTTATTGAATATAATTCTTCAGTATATTTTAACTTTTCAAACCATTTTACTCTCCCAATACATCTTTCCATTCTCTCTTCCAGAAATCTTAACCTATTCATATAAAGTCCGGTAAAATTATCTTTAAATCCACTCTTCTCAATAACGTCAATTAAATCATCTTCATAATCCCAATGTGTACGTATTCTTTTGGTATTAAACTCTTTGAGATATATTATATTGCATATCCTATCCATATTGACCTCACTATTATTATATTACTTATAAGTTATAATTGCAACGGTAATTTTATATATTATAACTTATTAGTTATATTTAACAAATTTTTTATAAATTATTCACTAATTTTCTTACAATTGTAATATACTTTTCTTATACTTTTCTGATATTTTATGCTTTTTGAAATCACTCAATTTAATTGGAACTTCATAAAGTGGAACCAATCTGTAATTTTTATTTTTACAAAACATAATATCGTTTTCCATGAACATATTAGTCCATGAACAAGAAGTCTCTTAATAATCCGGGAAATTGAAGCAGAACTCATTTCAGGAATAAACTCACGGATTGTTCTATTCTGAAAACCTTTGATGTTAAACTCTCCACGAGCTAGAACCTCAAGCAGCCTTTGATCATCTTCATTATAGAAATTGAACCCTTTATAAGTACGGTCAGATGTCTTAACTGTTTTGGACACTTTTTTAAGATTTTTCAATCCATCACTCGGGTCGTCAAACGCAGATATAAATTCCAGATACCTGCGGGTCGCCGCCTTGAGTATTCCGGAAAGCACAAAAAGACTGTAAATGCTTTTTTTCATCGGCGCTTTTTCTTCCGTTACCGTACCGTCCTTATGCTTCACCTCCCTTATATGCCGGAACTGAGAAATGTTATTGCAGGTACATTCAATTCTAAGCACAATCCCAAACTTGTCATACATCTTTATAGACACTTCACCCATCCGGTGCTTTATTCTCGTACCGAGAATCCTTGTGTTAAAATTATTCCCGGCTTCACCTTCATAATGAAGGGTAAGCCTTTGTCCCAAAAAAGTTGCTATGTTATCCGGTTTTACTGAATGTATTGCCGTCCTTATAATATGGTCATACATCAGGTTTAGGTCTGACTGCTTCCTGAATAGCATATTCCACTTGCATAACCGTCCATGCATATTTCATATTATACTTGTCAATAACAGGACAGTACCTTGATGCAAAAATATCCAATGCCCGGTGCAGGTCTTCTACACGTATTTTATCCGATAATTCCTGAGCCCTTTCAAAGTCGGATATCTCCAAAAAAGCATTGTCATACATAACATAGTCAATGTTATTCTTCTTAAGCTTTGTCGCAAGCAGGTTGTGTCCATTCATATAAAACTGAAGCCGAAATGGACTCCACGTTGGCACCCGTAAATAGCAAAGCCCCAAATCTTTGTCAATGAAGTAGAAATAATAATGAAGACATTTGCTGGTATCCGGCTTCAAAAATGTCTTCCCGCTTTCTTTATCATGCCAGGGTTTATATGTATTGCAAGTCTCCATAGCCGAAAAAATATATACCAACCCTGGCTCTTCACCTCGCTCCTTGATGATTTCCTTGATCCTGTCATCTTTCCGAAATGCTCCTGGCTTTCGAATAAATTCAATTTGCAGGCCATTTTCCTTTGCTATAAGCTCCGCGTTTTCCCTTATCATGTCATTCAGTGATTCAGCAAACCGGGGATAGTCAAATATCCTTATATCATTTCAGAGCTGAAGCATGAAAATTTTATTCTTATCTATTAATAGTGCCTATATTGTTAATTTTATTCAATTATATAATAATATTACATAAATTTAACCATACGTTTAAGTCATCCGATAACATTGTAACCTTGGTATCTAAGCACAACGCTTTTCTGGGCATGTCAACAACACCCTTTATCGGGTGGCAATTACATTTACATAAATTTATATTACTTTTATAAACTTTATGTAGAGAGTCTTAGCATATATTTGCCTTCCACAATCTTATGAATACGTTCAATATCCAAGACATTACCTGAGCATGCTTGCCGGAGCAATTCAATGAATCCTGTAATACCTGTTTCTTTTACCTTGTCTGCAAGGTATTCACTGTTGACTGCAAGCACATTCATGAATCTTCCTATATTCATAAGGTAGTGGAATCCCTCCATAGCATTCCAATTATATGAAAAACAATGCTCATATTCATAA
>JABUEW010000104.1 GCA_013314855.1 Bacillota bacterium
AACAGCGTGAAACCTTTGCGGCTATTGGGGTTGAGGCGCCTCCGAGGTTCCTTGAAATCCAACCGAAAGCATAGTTACACGCACAAAACATTAAAAAACGCCCGTAAACCCTGTTGTGTCAAGGGTTACCACCCGAAGGGACAGAAAATGAACCGAGGGGTAACCGGTACGGAAGGCAAGAAAAAGGTTCTCCGCTTATCTTAAAAATAGGTAGGCGGAGAACCTTTTTACGCTTGAATAACTACACTATGAACTATATCGGGAGCATAAAGAATCCATTCAGAACTTCATGATTTTTTCCGATTCATCTGAACAATCAAAAAAATCCCTGTTCCTGTTAAAATCAGCGGTCCGAGCGAAAACGGCGAATTCCCCTCCGGCGTATTGATATAGGGCATGATCTTAAAGTATCGCACAGCAATCCTGCCTGTACCGTTCGTTTTCAGATAGACCGCGCCGCCGATCTCCTTCGTAAATCCGTACATCTCTTTTCCATCGGGGAGGATAAAAGTATAGCTGATGTTGTAGGTGTATCGATTCGTCAGTACATCGGCGCGCTCACCCCCCTCCCGCCGGATACTGGTAACGACAGCCGTCGTGCGTTCACCAAAAAGACCAAGCGCAAGGCTCTCGGCCGCCCACAAAATCAGAGCCGCCCCCAGCAATGTGATTAAAATCCTTGACAAGAGCTTTCTTTTCATCGATCGTTTAACCTCTCCGGAAGTAGTGTTTTCTGCCGAACAAAATCTTCAACCCACGCATAGTTTTCCGGCGTACAGAACAGCGCGATCTGCTCCGTCCATCCACCGCACAGCAGGATGGTGCAACTTTGAGGCTTATATTTCACCCTTGTGACGCGATTCCATCGGAGAAAAACCTCCTGCCTCGACTGTGCCAGCATTCCGGCGCCTGCTATAGCGGATCTGCCGGACAACAGGCCGAAAATCACCGCCAATGTGTTGATAACCCGGTTCTTTTTAGCCTGCCTTGCCTGCGTCCGGCAGAGCACGCCTTTTTGATCCAGTACGAATTCCGTTTCGTATTTGCCACGGTATGCCGCCATGATCAACACCCATGTCAGGATAAGCAGTGCGGCGATAAACCCGAGCGCATACAGTGTATCCCGGCTTCTCCCTGATATAAGTACAATGACAAGAGCGACCAAACCAAAGGGGATGCCGAGGGCAAGCCCAAGCTGCTTCAAAATAACCGTATTCTTAAATATGGGTACGCTGATTTCCCAGCGGATCGCTTCCTGCATATCTCTCATCACGTTCCCCCTATCCAAAGCCAATTTTAAGACAACACCACACAATTAAGCGAGCAACGGCATTGATTGGGCCGTTTCCCATAAAAGCATGCGGATATGCTGCAAACTTCGCTGCGCGGAAAATCTCGATTAGACCGACAGGCAAGGCCTGTCGGCCAGATACCTTTTCCACATGGAACTTACCTTTACTTGAGCAGCGGGCATTTGCAGCGGTAGCAGACATCATCGTTTATGTCGCATAGCGTAGAACAGGCGTTGCAAAAGATGATGCTGTCATGCGACTTATCATATTTCTCGTAGGAATTTAAGCCCGCGTGATGCCGCACATGGTCACCGATCTGATAATAGTTATACCGCGTGTCGTCGTTCTCTGCGGCCAGCCGATGCGTTTTGCCTCGCTCGTCGCGGACGATGACCACATATTCGGTGTAGTAGTGGATGTAATAATCATTGTCGCCGCTGCCCGTGCTCTGGCGGCGGTTTTTATTCTTGATGGCTTTATCGACCACCACGCCGTCCCAGGTTTTGCTTCTTTTTCTGGCAATAATGGTATAGAGTGCGATAACAAGAAACATACCTCCAATGCCGAGGCCGATGAACAGCGCCTGCGGGTTCTCCATTTCGCGGCTTATTTCGCCGTAGATGTAAAAACCGATGACAGCGGCGACGGCCAGTATCACAGAGAAAATAGCAGACCAGCGGCTGGTGTTCTTGAGATACCCGGCGAAGGCCGGATCGTGGATGCGCTCGGAGTAGCCGATGCGCCCGCCGCCCTCAGAGGGGCGGCTGTCCGGTACGGAGGCGATTTGAACTCCGCAGCCGCTACAGAAGTGGGTGTTATCCTGCAAAGCGGCCCCGCAGTGATTGCAGTACATGCTCATCCCTCCTTACTGTTAGTCAGAAATTTTTGTGAGTGAAAGAGTCGCCTTAACGGGTTCATCCCAGAAGGTGCCGCTGATATAACCATCTCCGGTTACCGTGTTCCCGGACAAGGAAAACTCCACATGAACCGTTAACCCCTCGGATTCCGTATGGATGGTGTTCGTATCTTGCTCATAGGAGAGGTATGTCTTATCTCCATCCTCGGATATCCAGACCAATGTGCCGTTGCCATTATCCCGGAGGGTAATGGTTTCGGTTTCGGTTTCGGTATTATCATCACTTTTGTAAGTGGTAACACAGGTGTAGGTGCCGAAAATACTTGCGTTTCCAGCCGGAGCCTGCGGCGACGTGTTTTCCTGGCCGTCCAAGTCTGGCGCTGTTTCCTTCTGCAATCCCGCCGCCTGCTCCAACTCCGCCATTTGGGAGACGAGGGCATCCATCCGGGCAAGCGCGGTCTCAGGATCGGATTCCAGCTCATCCATGATCTGCACCAGCGTCCTCGATGTTTCCGGGAACACATATCCGGCGATTTCCAGCGCAGATTTCAGTGCCGCTCCGCCCGCACTGTCAAAAATCCGTGCCGTTACACTTCTGCCGTCTACCTGCACTCCCATGACCTTTCCCTCATAAAACCAGTCCACCAGTGTATCCCCGATATAGGCAAGCTGCTCGCCGGTTTCCCCCGAATTAAAGGTGGCGAGACCCACCACCGCCGAGACCGGCGCCAGTTTATCCTTCACATCGTTAAAGCCGACTGTAACCTGATGGTTTTCTCCCAAAATAATATTGCTTCCGGTGGCGGCGATATCCACGATGCAGTCCGTACCGCCCACGATAACCGCTCCCGTCTGCCCCAGCGACCAACTGCTCGCCCCGAGAGCGGAGAGGGAACCGCCGCCGGTGACCACCGTACCAACAACGAACACGCCCACCTTGCTGGCCGTCTTTACACCCTGCAGATAGTTGATGCTCTCTGTATAAGCGTTCACCACACCCTCAGCTTCCTCCAGCTCTGCGGCGCTCTTGATAATCTTCTGAGCCAATGCCATCTGCTCATAGGCTGTTTTTGCGTCGGTGCCCAGCTGCTGAGCAAGCTGCTGATACCGCTTTGCCCCCTTCAGAGCGTCATATTGCTTTGTCAAATTCTCTGCCCATGTTTGCGGGTCTATTTTTCTTCCACTTTCAGCCGCATACGCCACGACAGAGAAGTTTATGGGTGCTGCGGCAAGGGTCATAAATCCGGACTGTAACTCGTCGGCAGCCGAGGTCTGCTTCAGGTTGGGCGTCTCCAGCAGCATGGCAGCCCGGTTTGTGATATCCTCCGCAGAGGAAGAAAATTGTTCAGCGTTTTCCCACGCAAGAAGAAGCTCATCCGCCATTTTAGATAGTTCTTCTATGGTCATGGAGGAGGCGTCTGCTGTCAGGAAGGCTTCGGTGGCAAGTCTTGCATAAATGTACTGTCGCAAAGCAAGGGCGGTAGCCTCATTTGCCGTTTGCAGGGCCTGCGGCTCCGGCTCGCGCTCCACCGTGACCGGTTTAATTTCTTCTGATCCGCCTGTTTTTTGTCCCCCGCAGGCGGCAAGGCTGAAAATCATAACGCAAACCATAAGCAAGGCAAGAAAGCGCCTACCCGCTTTTGTGGTGCATGTTTTTGTATTTACAGCTAATTTGTTTTTCATGGATAATCCTCCTTTTCAATGTGTAATCGCAGCATAATTCAAGTTTCCAACTAAAGCAACCGGACAAGCTCGCAGGCTGTGCCGATAAGGTTGGGGTGGCCGTGGGTCAGCAGAATTTCCGGCATCTGCCAAAATGCAGCCGGTCCAAAGATAGCGGTTGACCACTTTGCATTTGATCCGCTCCGGTATATCCGCACCCCGCCGTTATTCCGTAATAATCGGAACAACCCCGGTTTCATAACGGAATTTCTCGGCAATATCCGCAAGTCTGCCGCTGTCGGGTTTGGCGTAAAGCAGTCTGATCTTTCTGGTATACGTATCCGTGCCGTATTCGAGGGAGATATAATCCAGCCCGATTTCCACGGTCTTCAGCCGGATGCCCTCCTGATTGAACTTAACGATTTTGGCTCCCATCAGGATACCGAAACAGGAAACGAATACCTCTATGCTTTCCGAAAGCAAATCCGCATCATCCTTGCCCGCATGATCAATCACCGCAGGCCGAATGTGCAGAATCCGGTTTTCAAGGATTAGCCTTGCAGCCTTGAATCTGTTGTATTCTCGAATAGCAAGTCCTGCCGCAAGCGCGGACAGCGAAAGGAGAAAGGGCAGCCGAAGCCCATTGCTTTGGGCTTCGGCTATAAAAAACAAAAGAGAGATTATCATCAAAAGGGTGAAGGCTCCGGTATAAAAATACAAGCTTCTTTTAATCGTCTTCAATTTCACCACCTCTTTCCTAAGATTCCCCTTCCCATTGCGTTACTGAATCACAACGGTTTGTTCCGCCGCCTTCCATGCTACGGAATAGCCGAAGTTTTCCGCCACAAATCGGACAGGAACCATGGTCCTGCCATTCAGGATCACTGGAGCTGTGTCCATGGTTTTCACGGAGCCATTTAGTTTGATATTTGCCTTTCCAATCCACATTTCCAGCGTATCTGCACCTTTTTTCAGCGTAATCTTCTGCTCTTTGGCATCATAGTTCACCGTTCCGCCCATGGCTTCCATAACGGCTCTGATGGGGATAAGCGTCCTGCCGTTTGCAACCAGGGGTGCTGTTTCTCTGCCGGGATCAATTTCCTGCTTCACACCGTTGACTTTCATCAACTTTTGGCCAATGATCAGTTCGATAATGGTTTTATCCCATTTTTTTGCTTCCGCCCCGATATTAAAGGCATTTTTCGTTAGATTTCCCGTGGCATCAGCAACAACCATCTCCCCGGCGCTTACAGAAACAGCCTTGCCGGTTATTTTGGAGGTCAGGTTTACTTTTCCCTCCAGCACTTTCAGTGTCGACTTGTTTCCTTGTTCCTCACATACAAACGTAGTTCCCTTGATGCCTGCAACTGCCTGGTTCATTTCCACCTCCATGGTGCCGTGGGTGATTATCTTCTGAACGTTGGTATAGATATTGCCGAGGATCAGTTTAATCTTGCTTTCTTGCCCGCTGGGAACCGTGATGATAATCTCTGATTCCGGTTTTATCACAAAGGTTGTCATATCCAGCATGCTGAGGATGCAGCCGGAATCACCTGCTGTTTTAATATGATCCCCCTCATATATGATGGAACCCAGTTCCAGCAGCTCCCAATGATCCTCATTGTCTCCCCTACGGATAGTTACTTCTCCGTAAAGATCTGACACCCGAATTCCAGAGTCTTTATATTGGGGATCAACAGGATCGTATTTTGGTTTTTCTGGTGTAACCGGAGGCTTTGCTGTTGGTATCTCAATAGGTTTTTTTGTAGATGACCATTCGTAGATGTAGCATGTACCTTGTTTTACCCCATTAAATACTGTACGCAGAGCAATTTTGTCTCCCTCTTTGGCTCCTGTTGGGGCTTTCGCTGTGAGGGTATCACTGACAGAATACACTTTCACTGTTTTATAGGTATCAATTTTGAAAGACGATTTGCCATCCTTATTTGTGAACGGAACATTTGCGCCCGTTGTATAGCCTGGCTCCACGTCCCACTTATCAAAGTCTGCACCAGCACTTGCTTTATCCGTATAATAGGATAGCAGTTGGTCGCCAAAGCTTAACTTCATGGATAATGATACGGTTTCCCCTCCTTGGATGGTAGTTGGCGGAGTGGAAAAGGTACATTCAGAAGTGCTGTGTTCACCTTCCAGCACAGGAGGATTATAATAGTCGTCAGCTTCTCCGAGGTATTTCCACGTATATTTGTAATATCCCGGCTTTGAACTGCTGCTGGCTTCATAAACACCGCCTTGATTGGTTGCGCTCACTTGATCCTTTCCGTCATAATCGACCACTTTCGCCAATACCCACTTTGCATTGGCCGCATGGGCCTCAAAAGGTACGGTAAAAACTCCGGCTGCAACAAGTGTAAAGCATAGCAAAATCATAAATAATTTTTTCAATTTCTTCACTCCTTTTTTGTTTTTGTTCATAGCACATAGCGCCAATCTATATAGACAGTGTAAATCAATTTTATGAATTTTCCCTCACCAGACCGGGTGATTTCACGCAAAAAGGCCCCTCACCTTTTCGGGTGAGAGGCCTTGAAACCCGCTGTTTATCAGGGGTTTGCGGATTTGATGGATGGGATATGTATATCCAGAAGGAGATTCATCAGCTCCGTCCTGCTTTGGACTCCGGCTTTGGAATAAATGTTTTTCACATGAGTTTTAACGGTGTTTTCGCTCACATGCAGCTCGCCGGCAATCATTCGGTAGGTCTTGCCCTTGATGAGCAAAGCGGCAATTTCACCTTCGCGCTCGGTGAGCTTCTCTGCTATATTAAACTCCCGAATTAGCCGGGTTTGTTCATGGGTTGGCATTTCGGTAATCGTGGTCAAATAGGCATGGTTTTTGAGCAGGGTGGTCAGCTGTTTATGTAAGGGAGGAAGCAGAACAAGGGTAACGCACACCACACCCAGTGCCAGCAGGGTGGGATTATGGCTTTGTCCGCTTGTCGTGATGATCGCGTTTCCGATAAGCCCACCCAGCAGAACCCCCAGGACATTTGCGGAAAGGCCGATGCCCATAATCTTTGAAGGATTTTTGTCCAGCTCCAGCATTTCGCCTAAAATACTCCACCAAAACAAGTCGTACACGCCGCAGGCCCCCAGCATCAGGGTATTGACCACAAGGTAATCCGCCCATGAGCGGCCAAGCAGAAGAAAGGCGATAAAGGAAAAGCCGATCATGGCGATAGCCACATAGAGGATATATGCCCGGTTTGTTTTCCGGGGCAGGTTCCGCATAATAAACAGAGCAACGATATACGGCACAGCCCAATACCAGCTTGTCAGCCATTCCAGATGGGCGAAAGCGGGGCCCTGCACCTGATACATCAATCCGGAATTGATGGTGATAACCACAACGAAAAGGCAGAGAGAAGCGAGGGGACCGGCTTTGCGGACATAAATCTCCCCCTGTCCGGAAGACAGAGTGCCCTCTGTCAGCTCATCTTTGGGAAGCCTGAGTGCGAACAGGAACGCCGCGCCCAGCATCAGCATGGAAAAACCAAGCCCGGCATGGGGAGAAACATGAATGGCTGCCATATTCAGCAGGATCATCAGGAGGTTCGAGCAGATGAGTCCATCCGCCATTGTTTTTATCCGTCCGTTCTTCGGCGTACAGCTTTTGAAATAGAAGCCCCATGCCGCTACACAGCACCCAACCAGAAACGCTGTCGAGAGCAGCGCTGCCGTCCACAGAAAAGAGGGAGGGCGGAAAAATACGCCGGATGCCACGATGCAAAATGCAATGGAAAAAAGCATGAGCCGTTTGGCCGTTATCATGTTTTTAACAAAGAACCCGCAGATAAGCAGCCCGGCAAAATGAGCGGCCATTGTCTCGAAAACAAACGAATGGGCCGAGATGTTATAGTGGTCCGCAAGGGCATACAATATCCTGCCTTCAAAGGGGAAAGCCAGCAGCCAGGAGAAGAACAGAGAAAAGACGATAACGGATAATCGGCGACTATTGATTATAGCTGATATGCGTTGATTCATTCTGTCTTCCGTCACACCTTCACCCCTTTCGCACAATGGTTGACTTATCTGTTTGTTTGCGCCGCCCATCTGCAGGTTTTGCCGCATTCTTCGGCACAACCCACATATTGCCGATCTTCTGTGCGCCCTGTATACGGCCGGACACGCAATAATAATTTACCATACGGCTCGTTATTCCCCATTGGCTTGCAGCCTCTCTCACGCTGATATATTCCACATCAATTCCTCGCTTTTTTTAATGGTTCCATTATACTTCTTAATCAGGAAAACTTCAAGATTGAGAAGTTTATGATACCTATCGCCAGTAAGCTATGGTAGGTATGTTTCTGAAAGCAGATGGTCTATATTAGGAATCCAAGCATCGCCGGAATAACCGTTATCGCCTGTGTCGAGCTGTGTGCCGTTGTGTGGCCTCAAAGCGCCCAGGTCTGGAATTACCTACCGAGCCGGAGAAGGTCGCTGTAATCGCCGAAATTGGGGCTCTGTCAGAAGAAACGCCGCTGATTATTTCTGCCAATAATCCTGCTCCCGTAGTGGAGGATGTCGCAGAAAGTGAGCCAGTGAAAAAAGAAATAACGGCAGAAAAAGAAACGTCAAAATCTGCGATAACGCAGACCGTCAAGCCAACAAAGCCGTCCGCATCATCATATTCTGAGCCGTGCATGGGAGATGTTCGTGTCGTAAACGACGAGAAACAAGTCTAGATCCTGGCTTCGGCAGAATTAAGGATGAGGGCGGTGGGAGTGTCGGAACATTGGTAGGTAACCCTGACGATGAACTTACCGGCAACAAAGTCGGTATCATGGGAGGCGGTATGACTGTTGATGATAAAGGCGACCTCAATAAGCGGGTCGGCATCATGGGCGGAGGCTCGACAGTCGGTAATCCCGTGACGAGCCGACCGGACCCAAAGTAGGAAGCATGGGCAGTTACGATTCGCCGCCGACATATAAAGAACCTGCTTCCGGTACACAAAAACACATCGACGGCAAGCTTCATGTATGGATGCACGACTTCGCTTGGATTGAATAAAGCGGTGAGCTAAGCGTTGGCACGGTCGCGGAGAATATGTATGAGAATGGAAACAAAATCGCTTCTATGGTAAGCGACGAACCGATAGACAGCGCTGCGTCAGCTTCGCCGTTCGAGCAACCTGAACCAACTGGAGACGAAATCCATATTGTGTTTGTCGAAACGCGGGAGGAGAACAGCACCCCGCCATCTTGCAGTCCTGATACACCGTGTCCGTAAAGAATCTCATACCACAGAAATCAATCGAATATTGCATACAACAAAAAAGTGCATAAAGCCCTGACAGGCCGAATGCGCTTTTTTCTTTCTGCTGTTCGTTTCCACATGATTTAGAAACTGACCGTTACATTCCATTCCTCACAACCCGCAGCATCTTATCGCCGGCTATCAGCCCCCGCTGGTAATCAGCTTTTGCTTTGGACGCCGACTTCGACCATGTACGGAATTCCTCCCGCGTCATGTCCTTGCCGGAGAATTCCGCATTAGTCTTTCCATCAGCCCGGTAAAATCGGGAATACACCTTGTTGTACTCCGTCTCAAATTTCTGCAGATAGATATCTGCCTCGAGGCGCTGTTCGTAATGGAGCATGGGACCGACCTCCTGACAAGTCTTCCCCTCTGAATATTCTCTTCCGCAATACTCTCGCTTGCGCTTGTCAATCAGCACGAAGTACCGCCCGCATAATCGGCACCGCTTCACCTGGACGCCGCGCTTGAGCATTTCCATAAATTCAAGGAACAGCATTTCGTCCAGCGCCTGCACATGATAATACGGCAGCAGGCTGACCTTGGAACGGTCCTCATGGATGGCCTCCAGCATATGTTTGGTGTCCGTAATGTTTTTCCTGTGTATTTCCGCAACCTTTTCGTAATCCAAAGCACCCTTTTTTACCGGGGCTACCGCGAAGCCCGTCTGCACGGTAAACTTACTCAATTCCGGAAACTGAAAATAAAAGCCCACCATTCTTTCGGCTGCTGGCCTGTCGGAAAGATTATCCTTATCCAGGCAGAAATGCAGGGCGTACTCAAATATCTCCTGCAGCGTCAGCACATCCTCCAGAATGGCAAAGCAGCTTTGCAGCTGCTCCAGTCTCCGTGTTTCAATATCATCCTGAAAATAGACTGGGGCTGCAAGGGTATTGTTCAGTGCACCCACAAGAAAGAAGAATGTATAGTCGTGCTTGTCCTTAAGCAGTTCTGCCGCATCGAAAATTCCACATCGTATCGTGTCGTAATTCAAGCTTATCAGCGGTATGCGGGCAAGCTCTTTTAATTTATCTTCAAGGGCAGCAAGATCAAGCTCGCAGAAGCTCACAAGCCCTTCACCAATCTGTCCGATGCGCCGGAAGCCGTGCTTTTGCTCATCCGTGTACCAGAGGATGTCCATGAACGATTGGTTATCGATGAAAACCTTGAAATATGGAAACATGCAAACCTCCTTCACAAATAATGGATTTACCCAAAAACAAATTATTTGTATTCTCTGTATCATTTTACCATGCAGTTTGTAAAAATGAAATTGGAAAAAAGGGAAATTAAACCTGAATGGCACAAATGTAGCACAAAGAAAAAAAGGAAGGAGTATCACATGAACAACAAAAGCGAAACAAAGGACAAAAAGTGTTTCGACACCATCGACGGCGCGACGCTGATGAGCACGCCGCTCCAGCCGCTGAGGTTTGTGGTGGATACGCTCATCTCGCAGGGGCTTCATGTCCTCGCCGGGTCACCGAAGGTCGGTAAGTCGTGGCTGGCGCTCTGGCTGTCGGTCACGGTGGCAAAAGGCGAACCGGTCTGGGGTATGAAGACACGGCAGGGCACGGCGCTCTATCTCTGTCTCGAGGACAGCAGGCTTCGCATTCAGAACCGGCTGTTCGAAATCATGGAGGACGCTCCGCCCTGCGTTCACTTCTGCACCGAAGGCTTCATCATCGGCGATGGTCTGGAGGAACGGATCGAAAGCTTCATCGAAGGGCATCCCGATACGGTGCTGATCATTATCGACACGTTGCAGATGGTTAGAGGTACAGGCTACGACAACACCTACGCCAACGACTACCGTGATCTGTCAATTCTGAAAAAGCTGGGGGACAAACACGGCGTCGCTATCCTACTCATTCATCACCTTCGCAAGGAGGGTGCCGATGATGTGTTCAACCGCATCTCAGGTACGACCGGCGTCCAGGGTGCTGTGGATTCCAGCTTCACCCTCATTGAGGACAAGCGCGGCAGCGGCAAGGCGAAGCTGTCCTGCATCGGCAGAGATATCGAGTACAGAGAGATTGTACTTGAGCGTAACGAGGACAATGTCTGGGAGATGGTATCGGATAGCCGTGAGCAGCCAGAGCTGTTAGGTGACACCATTATTTCTCTTCTCTCTGTTTTTATGAAATCCGTATCTCACTTCATCGGCACTCCGACAGAGCTGACCGACGCGCTGTGTTCTCTGAGCGGCGAAAAAATCTCACCAAAAAAAATATCTCAGCGCATCCTGCAAAACCGTGAAGCGCTCATGGACGCGGGAATCACTTTCGACATACGACGCAGTAACGGAAAACGCCTCATTGAACTAACCCGTGCCGACGGTGACGACAGTGCCGATAAAAAGGGGACTTATTCCGATACCCCAAATATCGACCCTGTCGACCCTGTATGCGGGGGCATGGATACGGACGCCCTCCCTTTGGGAGGGGCAAGCAAAGCGTCCGGCTATACGCCGGCCACTTTAAGCGGGGCGCTGCCCCATACCCAAGTGACGAAAGGAGCATGATATGGAGAAATTGAAAGACAAGAAATTCGCGTTCCGAGTGAGGGAGCGCGACCTAAATCAGATCAGATTGAAAGCAAAACGGGCAAGGATGACCGTCACGGACTACCTTGTGACCTCAGCTCTGGGCAAGGATATCGTCGTCATCGATGGCGTAGAACCGCTCATCGGTCAGCTGAAAGCTGTCGGCAAAAACCTTAACCAGCTCACCACGCTGGCTCACATGGGCAGAATTCAGGTGGTCAGATTAGACGAGGTCAGGGAGGCCTTCGGCGATATCGCTGCCGCCCTTCGTGACCTGACCGGGGAGGTGAAATGATGGCAACACTCACAAGAGTCAAGGTCAAGCACGCTACCTGCGGCAGGATGCTGGGCGCACTCTCGTATGTTCTTCAATCGAAAAAAGTAACGTTCAATGGCATCCGAGTCGAAACCGGACACAACTGTACGCCCTACACCAGCTACCTTGAGATGATGGCGACAAAGCAATCCTTCAAGAAAACAGATGGCGTTAATTTCTTTCACTACGTTCATTCCCTCTCGGATAAGGAGAACATCACGCCATGGCAGGCTAATGAAATCGCCCGTGAGCTTGCCGAAAAGCTGTTCCCCGACAACGAGTGTGTCATCGCCACGCACAACGATACCGACAACCTCCACTCGCATATCATTGTTAACTCAGTCAGCTTTAGGGACGGTAAAAAGCTCCATATGTCGCCCACTTCATTACAAGAGCAGCGGCAGGTCAACGATGAAATCTGCAGGGCGCACGGCTTCTCGGTACTGGAACCGTATGACGGACAGAAAAGAAAGAAGCGGCTGACGCCGGGCGAATACCGTGCCGCCATGCGGGGCGAAAGCTGGAAGTTCCGTCTGATAAAAGCCATCGACGAGGCTCTCGAATACTCTCCCGACAAGGAGAGCTTCATCCTGAACATGGAGTACGAGGGTTATGAGGTGCGCTGGGACGATGAGCATAAATATATTCTGTTCATCACGCCGGAAGGACAGAAATGCCGTGACCGCACTCTGCACGATGACACCTACCTCAAAGAGAACCTTGAAAAGCTGTTCACGTACCGCGCCGAGCATGGATTCACTCCGCAGACATCAGAGCCGCCAGAGGGCTGGCTGGCGCAGGCAAACTTGGCGGGTAAGTTCGCCTCAGACGCTGTTCGGCTCGGTAAAAGTGTTGAGAAAATGGCGGATGTGCCACCAGCCTTAAAGCCTTTTAGTCCCACCCACAGCAAGCAGAAAAAGCGGGAAGCGCTTAAAAAGCTGGCGCAGGGACACAAGCTCCGGAACGAGCAGGAGCAGGATATGAACCTGACAATGTAACCCATAAGGGAGAAAGGAACTCTATGGACAGAGAAAAAATGATCGCACAGCACTACCTGAAGACAGGAATCCTTGGCGCTTATGAAACCGCCGAGGTAATACACGAGGAAGAGGAAAACGGGAAGTATGCTCCATGCTTCGATGACGCTACCGTCTTTTTTGATAAAAACCAGACTACTGCCAACCGATCCATGTGCATTGAGGGCAGGCGGTATCGCGTCTGTTCGGTGTTCCCGACGCAGACTGAGCATACACCCACGGACAAGCTCCTTGCCCTTATCGACACCGAGCTTGAAAAAGAGACGCAAAGTGCTTGAAATCAATAGACTTGCGGAAGCCGGTACGGTATGATGAGTATACCGTACCGGTTTGCCTCAAAAGAAGGAGGTTAAATACAAGATGGCAAACCAAAAATACAACATACTTTACGGCAGACTCAGCCAGGAGGACGAGCTCAAGGGCGACTCCAACAGCATCCAGAACCAGCGCATGCTCCTTGAAAAATATGCCGTTGAAAACGGCTTCACCAATGTGAAATTCCTGTACGACGACGGTTATTCGGGCACGAACTTCAACCGCCCGGCATGGAACGAAGTGATGAAACTGATCGAAAACGGCGAGGTCGAAACACTTATTGTGAAAGACCTTTCGAGGCTGGGACGCGAGTATCTGCAGGTCGGGTATTACACGGAAATCTACTTTCCCCAGCAGGGCGTCCGATTCATCGCGGTCAACGATGGCGTCGATTCACTCTATTCGGAAACCAACGATTTTACCCCGATGCGCAATTATTTTAACGAGCTCTATGCCAAAGACTCCAGTAAGAAGGTGCGCATTGTGAAACGGGCGCAGGCCGAACGCGGCGAGCTTCTCGGTGGGAGACCGCCTTATGGTTACCGTAGGGATGAAACAGTCCGCAAGGGTATCATACCGGACGAGGAAACAGCGGGCGTCGTAAAACGCATTTTCAGCCTCTGCGCTGAGGGAAAAGGTCCGAACCAGATTGCAAGGATACTGACAAAGGAACAAGTGCTGAATCCGTGCAATTATTACTACCAAAAAACCGGTGCCTCCCATAGAGGGCTGGACACGACCAGACCGTACAGTTGGAGTAGCAGCTCAGTCACCGGAATTCTGGATAACAAAACTTACCTCGGACACATGGCTGGGCTTCGCTCCACGACGCTGTCCTACAAGAACAAGAAGCTCATCCGCCACCCCGAATCGGAGCAGATTCTGGTGGAAAACACCCACGAGCCGCTGATAACTCAGGAGCTGTGGGACATCGTGCAGGACGTGCGTCAGCACAAAAAGCGGACGCCGAAGCAAATGGACGAACCAAATATGTTCTCAGGGCTGGTATACTGCGCCGACTGCGGGAAGCCTCTGGTGCTCCATCGGGCACATACGATGAAAGCGACGCAGAACAACTTCATGTGCTACACCTACAAAAAGAAGGGCAAGGAAGTCTGCTCGGCTCACTATATCCGGGAGCAGGACTTGACGCAGATCATCCTTGACGACCTGCGCAGGGTGACGCACTTCGCGAGGCAGAAGGAAAGGCTGTTCGCCGAGTACATCAACCGGAAGAACAGCGCGGAGCTGCGACGGGAGATCAATACCGTACAGAAGGAACTGGATTCCATGCGGCGCAGGAACACGGAGCTGACAGCACTTTTCAAGCGACTCTACGAGGACAACGTGCTGGGGCGCGTCACCAACGAGCAGTTCCGTATCCTCTCCGGCGACTACAACGCCGAGCAGAAGGAACTCTCAGCAGCCATCCCTGAGAAAGAATCCCGGCTGGAGAAGCTCAAGGATTCCGCCGCCAACGTGGAAGCGTTTATCGAGAAGGCCAAGCGTTATACACAAATCAGTGAGCTGACGCCGGAAATACTGAGGCTGTTCATCAGCCGCATCGAGGTCGGTGAACGTGGCGAGAAATATTCCCGCACCGCTGAACAGAGCATCCGCATCATCTACCGCGACGTGGGCGTGATGGACAGCGTGGAGCCGATAACTGAAAATGCAGACCAAGAACAAGAAAACATTGCGTAAAACGCATGAGGCGAACGACTTTCGCCGTCCGCCTCATACATA